>DASWCX010000033.1:0-7409 GCA_036395815.1 Actinomycetota bacterium
GGCACCTCGATGTCGGCTCGTCTCATCCTGGGGCTGGAGCAGGTCCCAAGGGTCGGGCTGTTCGCCCGTTAAAGAGGCACGCGAGCTGGGTTTAGAACGTCGTGAGACAGTTCGGTCCCTATCCGTCGTGGGCGTAGGAGATTTGAGGGGAGCTGCCCCCAGTACGAGAGGACCGGGGCGGACGGACCTCTGGTGTGCCAGTTGTCGCGCCAGCGGCACGGCTGGTTAGCCACGTTCGGCAGGGATAAGCGCTGAAAGCATCTAAGTGCGAAGCTCGCCCCAAGATGAGATCTCCCATCCTTCATGGAGTAAGGCCCCTCGCAGACTACGAGGTAGATAGGCCGGAGGTGTACGCACGGCAACGTGTTCAGCCGACCGGTACTAATAGGCCGAGGACTTGACCTTTTGCTCGCGCTCGCCATCGGGTTCCGGGGTACGCCCGGGACTCGCACCCTCACGCCGTTTCGGTGGCCATGGCGGAGGGGAAACACCCGGTCCCATTCCGAACCCGGAAGTTAAGCCCTCCAGCGCCGATGGTACTGCGTGGGAGACTGCGTGGGAGAGTAGGTCGCCGCCGAGACATATTCGAAAGAAGGACCCTCAATTGGGTCCTTCTTTCGTTTCGGGCTCCAGAGCGAGCCGCGAGCCGGTCTCGCTTCCGTCCGGGTAAGGTGTTGAACATGGAGAAGCAGCGGGGGGGCGACGCACATTCGGGCCGTCGAGGACGGGGTCCTCGCCGAACCGCCGGCCTCGCACCCACCGGGGTCGGCCGGGCGAAGGGTGCCCGGCGCGCCGGGGCCTCCGCGCCGACGGACCGCTCGCCGGTCCGCCAACCAACGAGCCATCGCGGGCCCCGGTCCGTCCAGGAGGAGATCCGGCAGTCGGCCAGGCCGGGGCACGCGGACGGGGCCCTCCGAGCGTTCGAGCAGGCGGTATCCCTCCTGGAACGGGGCCGGGACGCCGCCGCGGTGACGGCGGCCCTCCAAGCCAAGGAGCTGGCGGGACGCTCGGGCGCGGTCAGGGAGGTCCTCGGGATCGCGCTGTACCGGGCGGGCCGGTTCCGCGACGCCCTCCGTGAGCTGCAGGCCTACCGGAGGATCACCGGCCGGCTCGACCAGAACCATCTCATCGCCGACAGCCACCGGGCCCTCGGGCAGCCGGAGAAGGCGATCGACCCAGCCAGGGAGGCTCTCCGGGCCAGGATCCCTCAGGAAGCGAGGGCCGAGGCGGCCGTGGTGGGGGCGTCGGCCTTGGCCGATCTCGGCCGGTCGTCTGAGGCGCTGTCGATGCTGAAAGCCCTGCCCACCGATCCCGCCCGCGCCAGCGAGTCCGATCTTCGGGTCTGGTACGCCACCGCGGACATCCTGGCCCGGGCGGGGCGAAAGAAGGAAGCCGTGGAGGAGTTCCGGCGGATCATGCGGCACGACCCCGCCGCATTCGACGTCGCCGAACGGATCGCTCAGCTCGACTGAGGTCGCCCTCCGGGGGTTCGTTCGCCCGAGGCCCGCTCCTCGCGTTTGCGCCAGTAGCGGACCAGCCCCGCCGCGTTCATCTGCATGGAGGACAGGATCTCGTACCGCTCGAGGTCCACAGACGGATCCGTCGCGGCGTCGAATTCGTCGGCCGTGTCTCGGGCCAACACGGCGGCGATCTCCTCGAGGTCGTCGGTCCGGTCGAGCGCGGTCCGAACGATCCCGGCCCACTTCCGGAGCCTCGACCCCGCCAGCTCGCACAGCTCGTCGACCTCGGTCACCGGTCCGAAGTGGCTGAACATCAGCATGGCTCGGGCTCGTGAACGGATCCGTTCGATGCTTTCGACCGCCAGCTCGACGTCGATGTCCGGCGGGGGAGTGGCGGGACGGAGCACCCTGACGTCGGGGAGGTGGATGCCGAGGGCGTCCCCGGCGAACACGGCGCCCGTGGTCGAGTCGACCAGCGCCACGTGGTGGGACGCGTGCCCGGGGGTGTAGACCACCTCCAGCTCCCGCCCATCCAGGGCGATCCGGTCGCCCTCCGAGACGGACCGGAGCCGATCTGCCGGGACGGGTTCCACCGGCCCGAAGAGCTCGCGCAGGCGCTCCGGCCCGTAGATGCGGCCGGCGCTTTCCACCAGCCGGGTCGGGTCGGCGAGATGGGGCGCCCCTCGATCGTGGACCCAGAACGTGGCCGCGGTGAATCGCCGGGCGAGTCTTCCGGCCCCTCCGGCGTGGTCGAGGTGGATGTGGGTGACGACGACGTGGGCGAGATCCTCGGGGCCGAGGCCCAATGACTCGAGGGCCTGGATGACGGGCTCCGACGATGTGGTCGGACCGGTCTCGATCAGCGCCGGCTCGCCACCCGTCAGGAGGTACGCGGAGGTGACCCGGGCCCGGCCCGCCATCCGCGTGTCCACGGCGGTGATGCCGTCCGCCACCTCGCTCGTCGCCGGGATGTCCACTGGCCCTGGAGTCTAGGACGCATGGCCTCGATCCGGCTGCTGCTGGAACAGGCGTGTCAGACCCATGCGCTACGGTGCCACCGGAAAGGAGGAGCCATGGTCGCGGTGAACGTCGTGATCCTGGCCGGAAAGCTCTCCGACGCCCCCGAGGTCAAGGAGATGCCGTCCGGTGATTTCGTGGCCCGGTTCCGCCTGTCCGTCCCCGAGTCCGGCAAGCGAGTTCTCCCTCTCCCGGTCTCGGCGTGGGACAAGGTGGCACGGAAGGGCTGCGAGCGCCTGGTCAAGGGCGACGAGGTCCTGGTCCGAGGACACCTGGTCCGGCGCTTCTTCCGGGACGGCGGCGGGGGCCGTTCGGTGACCGAGGTGGTCGCCACGGAGGTGAAGAAGCTGGAGAAGCAGCCCGAGGAGTGAGCGAACCGAATATCGCGGCGGGCGTGCCGGCCAGCCCTCACCCGATGGCGTCGAGGGGCCGAAGGACCATCCCGGTCCGGGGCTTCGGCCAGAAGTAAGTCGACTTCTGGGGGAGCATCCCGCCTTCCTGGATGACCCTTCGGACCCGATCGACGTGGGTCGGCGGGAGGATGAACGCCGCCGAGCCCTCCCCGGTGAGGACGGCGCGCTCGACG
Organism: Actinomycetota bacterium; assembly: GCA_036395815.1. Lineage (GTDB taxonomy): Bacteria > Actinomycetota > UBA4738 > UBA4738 > UBA4738 > DASWCX01. The sequence continues at coordinate 3,064 of DASWCX010000033.1, forward strand.
GCCACCGCATCCGGCACGAACCGCAGGTCCAGGCCTCCGGCGGGGTCCAGAACCTGCTGGTGTAGGGCGCAGACGGTGGGCGGCGGGCCCCGGAGGCGCGAGACCCGGTGCACGGCCTCGCCCTCCTCGAGGCGAACGGAGCCGTAGGTGAGGTCGTCATCTCGAACCGACGCCAGGATCTCGGCCATGTCCCGTACCCGCTCCCCCTGGTCGGGCTCGGCCGGGCTGCCCCGGGCCACCAGGCGGTGGATGGGCAGGACGGGAGGGTCCTCGGCGGTTCCGTCGACGATGAGCATCATCATCGAGTCCCATGGACCCGGGCCGTGGGTGGCTCGCATCTCCTCACGGTAGGCCAGGGCCACCGCGTAGCGATGGTGACCGTCTGCGATGAGCAGGGACTCCTGGTGGAGGCCTTCGGTAACCTGCTCGGCTCCGCGGATGGACACCCACATGCGGTGGCGCGTGCCGGCCTCGTCGTGCACCTCGAGGAGCGGGGGTGCGCTCATCTCCCGATCCAGGAAGTCGATCAGCCGCCGGCTCGGACCCTCGAACACCGCGTAAACGGGCGACAGGTTGGCTCGTACCGCCCGCAGCAGGCGCAAGCGGTCCTCGACCGGGCCGGGAAGGGTGCGTTCGTGTCGCAGGATCGAACCCCCCCAGGGCTCGAGACCCACCTCGGCGATCACCCCGCGGACCTGCCGTTCGGCGCCGCCCAGGTGGAACCTGAACTCATACGGGAACACCGCCGGTCCCTCCGTGGGCGCCAGCGCGCCTTCCCTGCGCCACCGCCGCAGGTGGGACGCAGCCCGCACGTATGGGTTGTCGGCCTCATCGTCGCCCGGCTCGCCCCTCCCCAGGATCAACCGCACCACGTTGTGCGGGTGGGCCCGGTGATACCGCTCCTGGTCGATGGGCGAGATCGTGTCGTACGGCGGGGCCGTTACCGCGCCCACCGGCCCCACAACGGAAGGGTCGTACAGTAGGCCGGTGAACGGGCGAACTTCGGGCACGTGTCCTTTATAGGGGATGGAACGCCACCGTGACCGGTGCCGGTGACGTCGGATCCACACGCGTGTACGACCTCGTCGAACGCGCCAGGGAGTTCCTGAGGACCGGCCATCCGCACCAGGCGGCCATGCTCCTGGGGCAGGCGAAGCTGCTGGAACCGGAGAAGGGATCGATCCGGGAGACCCTCGGGAGGGCCCTGTACCTGTCCGGCAGGGCCGCGTGGGCCCGCCGGGAGTTCGCCAAGGCCGTCCAGATCGACCCGGTGAACGACTACGCGCACTTCGGGCTGGCCCTGTCCTGCGCCAGGACCGGGCAGCGCTCGAGGGCCATCGCCCATCTGAAGCTCGCCATCGCCATGCGGCCAGGAGCCGCGGAGTACCGCGAGGCGCTCGCCCGCATCCAGAGATGAACGCCCCGGCGCACGGCGGACCTCCGTGATGGGCTCGCTGGTCGAACGCTACGACGCGTTGTTCATCGACCTGGACGGCGTGGTGTACCGGGGTGACCGTCCCGTGGCCGGTGCCGTCCAGGCCCTCCCCGAGATCCGAGGCCAGGGAGCAAGGATCCTGTTCCTGACGAACAACTCGAGCAGGACCCCGGACGAGGTGGCCGGCAAGCTCGAGGGCTTGGGCGTCGCCGCGCGTTCCGACGAGGTCCTGACCTCGGGGGTAGCCACGGCATCCATGCTGCGCCGCGAAGGGGGGCGGGGAAGGACGGCCTTCGTCATCGGCGAGCGAGGGATCCGGGAGGCCCTGGAGCACGCCGGCGTCCGGATCCTGGACGGTGAGGCGGACCGGGCCGACCTGGTCGTCGTGGGGTGGGATCGTTCGGTCGACTATCCGAAGCTCCGGACCGCGGCCCTGCTGGTGCAGCGCGGCGCGCGCCTTGTGGCCACGAACGCCGATGCCTCCTACCCGGCTCCCGACGGCCTGTGGCCCGGGGCCGGGGCCATCCTGGCCGCGGTGACCACCACGACCGGAGCGACCCCGACCGTGATCGGCAAGCCCGCCAGACCCCTGTTCGAAGAGGCCGCCGATCTCACCGGGGCCGTCCACCCCCTCGTGATCGGTGATCGCCTGGACACCGACGTCTCGGGGGCGCAGGGGGCAGGGTGGGACTCCCTCCTGGTGTTCACGGGCGCCTCGCGGCCCCCGGACCTGCTCCACGCCGAGCACCTCCCGACGTACGTGGGAGACGACCTCGCCGCCGTCCTGCGCGGTCCTGCACCGGCGAGGTTTCGGCGGGCCGGCCCGGCCGACGTGCCGGGGATCCGCGCCCTGCTCGGATCGGCCGGCCTGTCGGCCGCCGGGGTAGAGCGCAGGCTCAACGACACCGTTGTGTGCGACGAACGAGCCGAGGGCGACGACGGCGAGGTGGTCGCGACGGCATGTCTCCAGGGGATCGAAGGGTTCGGGATCCTTCGCTCCGTGGCGGTCCGTGAGGATCATCGGGGACTCGGGCTCGGGATGCTCGCCGTCGCCGCCGCGGTCCGCACGACCCGGGATCGGGGCCTGGGCCACGTCTCCCTGTTCACGGAAGGCGCGGAGGGGTTCTTCGAGAAGGTGGGGTTTCGGAGGTCGGAGCGGGCGGACCTCCCGGAGCCGGTCAGGACCAGCGAGCACGCCGCCGAGGAATGCGCCGCCTCTGCCACGCCGATGACGCTGACCCCCTAGAGCTCCGGGAGGCGAGCCGGAGCCTCAACACCCGCCCGGCGATTCCCACGGCGGCGGAGGCTGCCGGCGCCACGGCCGGCCGCGGCGCCGCCCGAACATGTCGGGTCGCCTCGGCGGTGGCCGGTCCCGGAACCCTTCCTTGGGGAAGAACAGCAGGGCCAGCACCACCCCGAAGGCGAACCCCCCGATGTGGGCGAAGAACGCCACGCCGCCCCCGGTGTTGACCCGAGAGCCCAGCGACCCCACGCCGCTGAAGACCTGCAACACGAACCACAGCCCCAGCACGACGAACGCCGGGAGGTACACGGCGGTGATGAAGAAGAAGATGATCAGGGTGTAGACGCGCCGGCGAGGGAACATCAGGAGGTAGGCGCCCAGGACGCCGGCGATCGCCCCCGACGCCCCGAGGTTCGGGATCACGGAGTTCGGCGCCACCGCCAGTTGCGCCAACGAGGCGATGATCCCCGAGGCCAGGTAGAACAACAGGTACCAGAGGCGCCCGATCCTGTCCTCGACGTTGTTGCCGAAGACCCACAGGAACAACATGTTGCCGCCGATGTGCAGCCACCCCCCGTGGAGGAACATCGCCTCGAACACCGACTCCCACCACACCTTGTGCCCGCAGTCGTGCCGGAGCTCCGCCTGGGTTTTTCGGGCATCGCCCACGGAGACGTGGAACTCGTTCGCCATCTCCCTGGCCGCCCGTGCTCCGCCGAACCCCAGGCTGGTCTGGTGGCTCACCTCGAATGGGATCTCGGCGTGGCAGAAGAAGAAGGTCTGCTGCTGATCCTGAGAGCCGAACGTGGGCTCCCACGCCACGAGCGCCAGGACGTTCAGGGCGATGATGGCCAGGGTGACCCACGCCATCCTGCTGGTCGGGTTGTCGTCGCGGAGGGGGAGCATGGAGCTCGGTTCCTCAGGCCAGCTTCCGAAGCCGGAGGAGATCGGCGAAGCTCGCCTCCACCTTCACCCGTCCGGCCACGTATGAGGAGAACAGTGACCGTTCGCCGTCGACGATCTCGACCAGCACGTCGCTGCCGGCTTCCAGGCGGATGTCGGCCCGGTCCGGCGCTCCCGGGTGCAGCGGCCCCATCCTCCCGTGCTCCAACTTCGTCCAGTACGTCTGGTCGAGGTCGGGGACCACCACCTCGATCACCCGGGCCTCGGGCAGGGCCTTCGCCAGCGCATCCACGCCTTGGTCCGCGTCGTGGAGCCGTCCGATCAGCTGCCGGAGCTTCGTCTCGACCTGTCGCTTCGTGGCCACGGAGCTCCCCGTTCGCGGAGGCATGTACGCTGCGGGCGCGGGCGGCGGGGATCATACCGCGCGGCCCGGCCCGGCCCGTTGCTATCCTGATCCCGAAATGGCTGCCGGCGCGCGGAAGGGCTGCTCGAGGGCATCGCTCCGTATCCACCTTCACCATCGGTGAGGTGCGTCGCCGGCTGGACGTCGAGATGGTCAGACGGGCGATGGCCGCCACCCGGTCCGAGGCCGGACTGGCCATCCGGTCGGGAAAGGTGACCGTGGGGGGCAGTCCGGCGGCCAAGGCGGGCATGCTTGTGGGTCCCGACGAACCGATCGCCGTGGCCGCCGCGGCCCGGCGGTTCGTTTCCCGGGGTGGGGAGAAGCTCGAGGCCGCGCTGGACCACTTCGGCATCGACGCGGCC
>DASWCX010000034.1:0-1507 GCA_036395815.1 Actinomycetota bacterium
CATCGTGGTCACGCGCACGCCCGGGAGGGACCGTTTCAGCCGCCGGAGGACGGCGAGCTTGGACTCGTCTCTCGCCCGACGCGACCCGGCCACGAGGGTCACGTGCTCCGGATCGGCACCGCCTTCGATCAGTCGCGCGAACCGCTCCCGCAGGACCACGGTCTTGCCGGTGCCGGCTCCGCCCACGACCAGGAGGGGACCGGCGTCGTGGTCGAGGATCCGCTGCTGCGACGGGTCGGGTTGGAAGGGAGGGTTCGTCACTCGGCGATGCTACCGCCGAGGGCCGACAGCCCTGCTAGAACTGTCGGCGAACCGCCGCCCACCGGGCCACGGTGCCCCCCGTGATCGCGCCGACCAGACGGCCGTCGTCGAGCACCAGCGCCGACCTCCCGGCACCAAGACGAGCGACCACCTGCTCGAGGGGTTCCGACACCTCCGCTGTGAGTACCTGGGACAGGGGGATGACGGCGTCTCGGACGGGGCGAAGGGGATCAACCATCCCCACGTCTCGTGCGGAGCCGAACGTGAGCATCCCGATCACCCGGCCGTCGTCCACCACCGGGAAGGCCTCCCCCTCGTGCCCCCGCAGGTATCGATCCAGGGCCTCCGACAGAGACAGGTCCGCGGGGATGGGAGGCGGGGGCGGCTCCATCACCTCGGCCACGGTGGCCTGGGCAAGTCGCCGGCGCATCCCGATTTGCGCTTCCGCGGCCCGGGCCGACTGGAAGATGAACATCCCGATGATGGCGAGCCACAGGCCCAGGAACAGGTCGCCACGGACCGCCTGGAGCAGTCCACCCGCCAGCAACAGGCTGCCGAGGCCCATCCCGGACCATGCGGCGATCCGAGTACCGAGCTCGTGGTTCCGGCTGATCCGCCACACCGCCGCCTCGAGCATGCGTCCGCCGTCCAGCGGGAGGCCGGGAAGGAAGTTGAACCCGGCCATCAGCAGGTTGACCCATCCCACATAGCCGAACGAAGCGGAAAGTGGTCCGCTCGCGTCGGTGCCCACCGACAACGCCCAGAACAGCGCCCCGAGCGCCAGGCTGGTCAGCGGCCCAACGGCGGAGATCACGAACGCCGGGCCGGGGCCCTTCTCGTCGGATCTCGCGCTGGTGAACCCGCCGAAGACCACCAACGTGATGCCGAATACCTTGATCCCGTGGAGCCTGGCGGCAACGGCGTGCGCTGCCTCGTGGAGGAATACCGAGCCGAAAAACAGGGCCGCCGCGAAGACGGCAAGCGCGAGGGCGGTCCCGCCGCGGATGTTCCCGTACTCGACGTTGAACTGGGCCCACAGGCTGTAGGTCACGAGCACGGCGATCCAGATCCACGACGAATCGATGTTCACGGGGATGCCCCAGATCGTCCCGATGCGCCACGACCGCCCGAACATCCCTCTCCGCCTCCCCCTTCCCGTTGGCCGCCCCGAGCCTACCCGGCGCGCGCTCAAATGAACGTCGCCGGGCGCCGGTCCGAGCAGGCGCGATGGAGGGATGGGACGCTG
>DASWCX010000035.1:0-1921 GCA_036395815.1 Actinomycetota bacterium
GTCGAGGATCTCCGCCATCTGCTCTGCCGAGGCCACCGCCCCCAACTCGTCGTCGGGGAGCTCCAGGGCGAGGTCCAGGGCTCGGCGGTGCCCCACGTCGACGATGGAGCACAGAGGCGAGCCGTCCGGGTTCGAACGGTCGGGGCCGGCGCCCACCAGCAGCCGGGCGATGGCGTCGATGGGGCGCTGGGTGGCCGACAGCCCGATCCGCTGAGGCGCCCGGGTCGCCGCGACGTGGTGGAGCCGCTCCAGCGTGAGGGCCAGGTGCGATCCTCGTTTGTTCCCGGCCACGGCGTGGATCTCGTCGAGGATGACGGTCTGCACGCCCGCCAGCATCCCCCGAGAGCGCTCCGCCGTGACCAGCAGGTACAGGGATTCGGGGGTGGTGACCAGGAAGTTCGGCGGCCGCCGAAGCATCGCCGCCCGCTCGGAGGCGGCCGTGTCCCCGGTTCGAACCGCCACCCGGATGTGCGGGGCGTCGAGGCCGAGCTCGGCCGCGACCTCGGCGATCTCACGCAGGGGGGCCTCGAGGTTCTGGTGGATGTCGACCGCCAGCGCCTTCAGCGGCGAGACATAGACGACCTGCGGTCCCTCCTCGGCCGGGAACGTCCCGGCCTCATGGGCCCGGTACAGGCGATCGATGCAGACCAGGAAGGCGGCGAGCGTCTTGCCCGACCCGGTGGGAGCCGCGATCAGGGTGTCCCGGCCGGCCGCGATCTCGGCCCAACCGCCCGCCTGCGGCAGGGTCGGCCCGTCCGGAAACCGCCGTTCGAACCAGGTTCGAACCGCCGGGTGGAAGAGCTCGGTCACCCGGCCACTGTAGCGTCTGGCACCGACACCGACCGACGCCGCCGGCGCCCGCGTCGGACTGAGCGTTACGCGGCGACGGTCGACCTCAACTCGGCGGCCAGAGCCCGGCCCCACGCGACCGCTCGTTCGAGCTCCCCGTCTGCAAGCGGGCCGCCGGTGGTCCGGACGAAGAAGCTTTCCGTCCCCAAGATCGAGTAGCCCCTGTCCCTCAGCCGGCGGGCGATCTTCTTCGCCGCCGAGCCCGTAAGCCAATGCGGCTTGTCGTACCGGGTGTCGAAGGCCGCGCCCATGGCGCGGCCCGCCGGGACGCGCTCGAGCCAGCCGCGAAGGCTCTCCCGGCCGCGCAGGACCGGTCCGTACTTGTGATGGGGATCCATCTTCGCCACGGACTGGTGCGCGTTCGGCCTGGCCATCCCGTGGGCGTGGGTCGGCCCGCCGGCGACGATCAGCGCGGTGTTGCCGACCTCGTCCGGCGAGACCTCGTCGACGGTCCCTGCGATCACCTCACCCGCCTCTCGCAGCCCCTCCGCGATCCCCTCTCCGATCGACTTCGTGTTGCCGAGCATCGCCTCGTACACGACAACGACCTTCATCGGAAGCCTCCTCCATGGACCACGCCTCCATCGTGGTCTGGCTCCCGACGCAGGACCACGGGCGATCGTCCTGCTTCCCTCGGGCCTTCCTCCTACTTCGCCACGAAGGTCCCGTACATCTGGGTGGGATGCACGTCGCACCGGAAGTAGTACGTCCCTGGCTCAAGAGCCGTGACGTGGTAGGTCACGGTGGCCTGGCCGCTCACCAGCTTCCCGGTGAACAACGCGTTCGATGCGCTCGAATCGGTGAAGATCGCGATGTTGTGGGGAACGCCCGTGTCCATGTTCATGAACTCGATGGTGAAGGGCTTGTTCGCTGGGGCGGCCAGGCACGAGGCACTGAACGCCGTCTTCTCCGCCATCACCGAAACGACCGTCCCGTGTGGTGAGCAGGACGCGGCGGATGCGTTTGCCCCGGGGGCCGGAGTCGACGACGGCGTCGAAACACCTGCCGGGACCGAGCTCGGGGCCACACCGACGACGCTCGCCACGGAGGCCGGCGGGGCGAAGGGCTCGAC
>DASWCX010000036.1:0-11593 GCA_036395815.1 Actinomycetota bacterium
AGGGTTCAGCCCCGGAACTCGAGGAGCGGCACGTACAGCTCGGCCGGGGTCAGCGAGCCATGGTGCCCGACCAGCGTGGCATGGAACGGGTCGACGGCGCGTTGGAACACGCCCATGGGCGCGAAGGCCGCGGCGACCACGTCGCCGATGCGCTCGCGCACGCGATCCGCGACTCGCGGTCCGAACCACCCCTCGTCGATCACCTCCTCCCTCGTCCTGATCCACATCCGGTCGCCCAGGAGCTCCCTCCAGGCCGACGCGACGTCGGTTGCCGCCCCGGGGAGCGCGTACACGTGGCGTGCCCGGGCCTCCCCGGCAAGGAGCCTCACGCCCTCGGAAAGCGCCGGCCGGTCGGCCAGGTCGAGCTTTCCCTCCGGCGCGATGTCGACCATCCCGTGATCCCCGGTCACGAACAGCGCCTCCCCCGGACGCAGTCGGCTCGCCATGTCCTCCACCAGCTCGTCGAACCGCCGGAGCTGCGCGGTCCACTCGTTCGACCTCACGCCCTTGGAATGTCCGGCCGTGTCCAGGTCCGGCTGGTAGGCGTAGACCGAGCTGCCCGGACCGCCCCGCAGCGCGGCGAACACTTCGGCGGCCACCTCGTGGGGCCAGTACGCGCCGCGGTACGGGCCGCCCCGGAGGATGGCGCGGGTGAACCCCGACTCCTCGTGCGGGGCGGGCCCCACCCGGGTGACCACCGCCCCGGCGGCGGCCGCTGTCTCCAGGGCGGTCGGAAGTGGCTGGAACTGCTCGGGCACGATCGTCCGGCGCAGGTCGACGTGGGGCCCGATCCCGTACAGCTCCCACAGGAGCGCGTTCATCGCCCGGTCGTGCCCCGGCACGGCGAACGTGTACCCGATCATTCCGTGCTCCCCGGGGGCGAGGCCCGTGCCGAGCGAACCCAAGCTCGCGGCCGTGGTCGTCGGGAACGCGGCCGTCACCGGCGTTCGCCCCTCGGCCGCCCCGGCCAGGAACGGGGCGACCTCACGTCTGGCGGCCAGCTGCTCCGAACCGAGCCCGTCGAGGACCAGCAGGCAGAACGCCTTCGTCGGCTCGATCCCGAGGGGGTTCGCGAAGCCCGCGACGCCGAGCGCCGAAAGGAGCGACGGGACCACCTCGGCCAGCGACCGCTGCCCGTAGCGTGGGAGCGAGGGCGGCGGCGGATCCATCGCGTCAGGCCTCCGGATAGGCCCGGTCCGCGCTCCCCGGCTCGTCTCCGGGCCGGTCCGCGTCCCCGGGCCGGTCCGCGTCTCCGGCCCCGTAGAACACCCGCTCCATGGCGAAGCGAGCCTTACGGGTGATCGTTCGGTAGTCCTGGAGGAACACGTGCCGGGCCCGCTCTCCGTATCCGAGCGAACGGGCCAGCGCGGCGATCCCCTCGGGCGTGGCCGGCAGGGCGTCGACCGGAACCCGCCGCTCCAGCTCCAGCATGCATTTGACGTCGGTGAGGAAGGCGTACGCCTCGGAAAGCGACAGGGCCACGCTGTCCTCGAGCAGCCGCGCCGATGCCAGCGCCTCCAGCGCCTCCAGCGTGTTCGTCCTTCTGACCTCCGGATGGGCGAACCCGTGGCGCATCAGCGAGAGCTCCACCGCGAACTGAACGTCGGCCAGGCTTCCGTACCCCAGCTTGAAGTGGAACCGGCGGGCCTCGGCCGGCCGGACCCGCTCCTCTTCGATCCGCACCCGCATCCGGCGGATCGCCACGAGCTGTTCGAAGGTCAGCGTCTCCGGATAGGCGAAGTCCGCCGCGTTCGAGGTGAACCGGCGGCCCAGTCCCTCGTCACCCGCCACGAACCTGGCCCGGAGCAGCGCCTGGTACTCCCAGGTCTCCGCCCACCGCTCCCAGTACTCGAGGTACGACGCCATGGACCGTGCCAGTGGCCCGCTTCGGCCCTCGGGCCTGAGGTCGGCGTCGGCCTGCCACCCATCGGCCCGGACGGCCCGCACGAGCCGCTCGGCGGCGCGGTTCGCCGCTTCGAAGTCGGCCGTCCCCTCGCCCTCGTAGACGAACATAAGGTCGAGGTCCGACGCGAAGCTCAGGTCCTCGCCACCCAACCTGCCGAATCCGATCACCGCCATCGGCACCGACGCGGCCGCCTCGCGCAACGCCTCGACGGCCACCCCTTCCGCCACGCCGGCCAGGTGCCGGCCCACGTCGGGAACCCGGAGCTCCCGCGACGCGTAGGCCCCGGCCACCCTGACCAGCTCGGAATCCGCGTCCATCGCGAACAGCGGCCGCTCCCGGGCGGGCATCCGAAACAGCGCGGCGGCGAGCCGCGGCCGGGCCGCCAGGAGGTCGGCGAAGGTGGAGCTCGCCGCGACCAGGGCGGCCAGCCGCCGGGCCGCGTCCGGCCGATCGGCCAGCCCGTCGGCGAACCCGTCCTGGGGACGGAGGGCCTCGGCCACCCGCTCGAACCGCACCAGGGCGCGATCGGGCGTGGCGGCGAAGGCCAGCGCCGGGACGAACACGGGGAACAGGCCCGCCAGGACCTTTCCCAGGCGGCTCGCGGGGTCGACCACCCGCGCCAGGGCCCGGTATGCGCCCGCCGGATCGACGAATCCCAGGCCGGCCAGCAGTTCCTCGGTGCCCGCCCGATCGATCCCCGGCCTCGGTTGGGGCTTGGCGGCGAACGCGTCGAGCAGCGGGCGATAGAACAGCCGCTCGTGGAGCTCGCGGACGATCTCGGTGTGGCGGGCGTATTCGGCTCGCAGGTCGGCCGCGCCCCCGAGGCCCATCGACCTGGCGAGCGGGGTCACGGCCGCAGGGTCCGCCGGGAGCTCGTGGGTCTGGAGATCGCGAACCATCTGCAGCCGGTGCTCCAGGCGCCGCAGGAACCGATAGGAGTCCGCGAGGGACTCGGCATCCCGTGCCGACACGAAGCCCTCCTCCGCCAGGGCCTGGAGGGCGGGCAGCGTCCCGGGCTGCCGGAGCTTCGGGTACCGGCGGCCGTGCACGAGCTGGAGGAGCTGCACGGCGAACTCGACGTCCCGGATGCCCCCGCGGCCCCGCTTCAGCTCCACGGCCTCCTTCCCGAGGGCCCGGACCCGCTCCTCGATCCGGGCCTTCGTGGCCCGCACGTCGTCGATCGCGGCGGGGGCCAGCGACTCGGGATAGACGAAGGGAGCCACCGATTCCACGAACGCGGCGCCGAGCCGTTCGTCGCCCGCCACTGGCCGTGACTTCAGCAGGGCCTGTCGTTCCCACGTCTCGGCGTGCCGCCCGTAGTACTCCACCATCGAGCCCAGCGACCGGGAGAGGGGGCCGGCCCGCCCGTCGGGGCGGAGGTTGGCGTCGACCCGGAGCGCCACGCCGTCCGCGGTGGGCTCGGTCAACAGCTCGATGAGCGACGCGGCGGCGCGGGAGGCGCGGTCCTGGGCCTCCGCTCCGGCGGGTTCGTGGACGAACAAGACGTCGACGTCGGACGAATAGTTCAGCTCCCGGCCGCCGAGCTTGCCCATGCCGATCACGGCCAGCTCCGACCCCCCCGGGACGTCCACGAGGCCCGATCGGAGGCACGCCTCGGCGATGGCGCTCAGCTCCTCCACGACGTCCTCGACCGGCGCTCCGGCCAGATCCCGGGCGGCCACCCGGTACGACGCCCTTCGCCTGAACCGTCGCAATCCCGGCTCGGGCCCGAGGCGCGCCGCGTCCGAGGCGCACTCCGCCCCGAGCACCTCGATCGAGCGAGGCTCCAGTTCGGCCAGGGATTCGAGCTCCTCGGGGTGGGCCAGGAAGAAGTCGGCCGCCGCGGTCGAGAAACCCAGCAGGCGGGCCGCGGCGGGAATGACCTCCGGCCGCTCGAGCTGCTCCCGGGCGGCGGGCCGCTCCCCCAGCCGCGACACCGCCACCCGGGCCATCTCCGGGTCGGGCGCGGCGCCGAGCGCCCTGCCGAGGAGCTCGGGGGTCATCACGCCAGGCATCGTACCGGCCGGCTCGCCGCGGGCCGAGCTTCCTGGCCGTGCGCTGGCCGGACTCCTCGTCGAGCTGATTTAACACACCGGTAACCGTCTCCGGTCCGGCCCGCTCTACGCTCTCTTCCCCGAGCGAGGAGGGCCTGGTCCGCATGAACCTGTCGAACGAAGCCGAATACGTGCTGCGGACGGTGGAGGAGCGCGGGATCAAGTTCATCCGGCTGTGGTTCACCGACGTGCTGGGGTTCCTGAAGTCGATCGCCATCACCACCCAGGAGCTGCCCAGCGCGCTGGCCGAGGGCATGGGGTTCGACGGCTCCGCCATCGAGGGGTTCGCCCGGATCCAGGAGGCGGACATGGTGGCCCGCCCCGATCCTTCGACCTTCCAGATCATCCCGTGGCGGTCCGAGACCCAGGTGGCCCGGATCTTCTGCGACATCTACGACCCGGACGGGACGCCGTTCGACGGCGACCCCCGCCACGTCCTCAAGCGCCAGCTCGACCGGGCGGCCGAGCTGGGGTTTACGTTCTACGTCGGGCCCGAGCTCGAATACTTCTACTTCCCCAACTCGGCCTCGACGGAGTTCCTGGACCGCGGCGGGTACTTCGACCTCACTCCCCACGACGTGGCCACCGACCTGCGCAAGCGAACGGTCGAGTACCTCGAAGCCATGGGCATGCCGGTGGAGTCCGCCCACCACGAGGTGGCGCCCTCGCAGCACGAGATCGACCTGCGCTACGTCGACGCCCTGACGATGGCCGACAACATCATGACCTACCGTCTCACCGTGAAAGAGGCCGCCCAGGAGGGCGGGGTGTACGCGACGTTCATGCCGAAGCCGGTGGCCGGGGTGGACGGCAACGGCATGCACACGCACCAGTCGCTGTTCGAGGGCGACCGCAACGCCTTCTTCGACCCCACCGACGAGCACCACCTGTCGAAGGTCGCCCGCGCGTACATCGCCGGGATCCTCCGCCACGCGAAGGAGATCACGCTCGTCACGAACCAGTGGGTGAACTCGTACAAGCGGCTGGTGCCCGGCTACGAGGCTCCGGTCTACATCTGCTGGGCTCGCAGGAACCGCAGCGCCCTGGTCCGGGTGCCCGTGTACAAGCCCGGCAAGGAGCAGGCCACCCGCATCGAGTTCCGGTCCCCGGACCCCGCATGCAACCCATACCTGGCCTTCGCGTGCATGCTCGCGGCCGGGCTGGCCGGGATCGAGAACGAGTACGACCTGCCGCCGGAGGCCTCGAACAACATCTACGAGATGAGCGAGGACGAACGGCGGGCCTCAGGCATCGAGTCGCTCCCGGAGGACCTGTTCGAGGCCATCGCGGTGTCCGAGCGCTCGGAGCTGCTGCGCGAGACGCTCGGGGACCACGTGTTCGAGTATCTGATCCGAAACAAGCGCGAGGAGTGGGACGGCTACAAGGCCTACGTCACCCCGTACGAGCTGGAGCGGTACCTCCCGCTGCTGTAGACCTGCCCGGGCTTCAGTGCACCCCGAATTTCTTGTCGAGCACCTTGCCCAGGTAGGAGGGGAGCCAGGCCGCGAGACCGGTGAGCGGGATCAGCTGGGTGATGGCGAACTTCCGCACCACGGTGATCTCCACCGGCCACGTGGGGATCGGGGTGTTGTGCTCGTAGGCCTTCGTCAGATCGGCCAGCTCCACTTCGATGGCGGCGGCCTTCGTCGGATCGCCGGCCACCGACGGGTCCGCGACTTGCTCCGCGAGCTCGCTCTGGCGGACCGCGATCTCGTCCAGCCTGGCCTGGAACTTCGGCTTCTCCTCGAGCATGTCCCGGTGGACCTGGTAGAGGGGGAAGAAGAACGTGAACATCGCCAGCCCCACGGTCACGATCAGCAACACCGCGAAGTACAGCGCGAGCAGCGGCTTCAGCACGTTGCGCATGCTGAGCACGATGATCCACGCGGTCGGGTAGATCGCGGCGACGCCCCAGATGGCGCCGATCGAGAAGCACAGGTCACCGACCGGCCTCAGCCCGCCGCACGTGTCGGGATGGCCGATCTGGACCGTGAGGTGGAACCTCGAGCCGAGCTGGCGAAGGCTCCACGCGATCACGATGATCCGCCACGCGTACAGGCCGAGGATGAACGCGGCGAGGAGCTCCAGGAAGAAGTCGGCGACGAACGCGATCCCGGCCGGGCCGTACCCGGAGAGGAAAGCCTTGGGGAAGGTCCACGGGATCCCCAGCGCCGGATACAGCAGGTAGAAGAGGCCGGCGAACGCCACCCCGTTCGCCACGGCGAACGCGCCGTTGAGGGTGGACCGCCCGCGCTTGGTCGGGTCGAGGATGTCGTGGAAGCTGTTCACGTAGGCGCAGAACTCCGTTTCGACGTCGGCATCAGCGCGGGTCGCCGGTGCGGCGATCACCTTCCGGTTCCACAGCCGCCGCAGGGTGTCGGGGATCCGGTACAGGACCTCGCGAGCCTGGAACGCGCCGATGGCCGCCAGCAGGTGGGGCGACAGAAGGAGCGCATACCGAAGACGGGTCAGTTGGAGCACGGAGCTCAACGTCGAGCTGAGGTCTCCCCAGAAGAAGACCAGGAAGTCGACGGGCAGGGTGACCAGCACCGCCCACCAGAAGTTCTTGGCGATCCACGCGTACACGGGATTGGCCACCGGCTCGAAGCTCGCCAGCGCCTCCTTTACGGTGTCGGCCCGGTCCACGGTCCCGGGCAGCAGGTGGCCCATGGCCTTCATGGCCTTGGCCCCGCGCCGCTCGATCGTCGCGGCGGCCTGCTCGATCCCCGCCGAATGCTCGCTGGTTGCGCCCACCGCGAGGCCAAGCTTGGGCTCGCCCCCACCGGACTGTCAAGGAACCCAGCGAGACCAGAGGGCGGGCCGCTCGCCCGCCCTCCGGCCCCCCGATCCGAGCCGGCCCTTACTCGGAGTAGATGTCGGCCGTTTCGGTGGCTCCCGGTGGGAAGTCAAGACCGCCCGCCGCAAGTACGGTCCCGTCGGGGAGCCTTACCGCCACATGGCCGGCCCGAGGGCTGCTCATGTCTCCCGCGGAGCTCCAGGTATGTGTGTCAGGGTCGAAGATGTCGGTGCTCGCCTGGGGGGTGTCGGGAGCGCTGAACCCCCCGGTCACCAGGACCCGGCCGTCGTTGAGCACCACGGTGCCGTGCTCGATCTCGCTTCGGCCCGACGTCATGCTCCCGGTTGTGGTCCACGTGCCGGAGCTCGGATGGTAGAGCTCGGCAGTCTTGAGTCGCACGTCATCAGGGTCCCCGCCCCCGGCGGCCAGGATGTTCCCGCTCCGGAGCCGGACCAGCGCTAGGTCGTACCGCGCGGTGTTCATGCTGCCCGTGAACGACCAGGTCAGAGTGGTGGGGTCGTAGATCTCGGCGGAGTCCAGCACCGGTCCTTCCTCGCTGGCTATGCCGCCGGCCACCAGGATGTGTCCGCTGGGAAGGCGGGCCCAAGCGAACTCTCCTCGGGCCTGGTTCATGCTGCCCACTTCCTTCCATGAGTTCGTGGACACGTCGTAGACCTCCGAATCCGCGGTGGGCCCGTTCGCGTCGAACCCGCCGGCCACCAAAACGTGCGTGTTATGGGTGCCCTTCGACACGGCGGCCACGAAGTCCTCGTCGTGGGCGCTGAGCATTGGCGCCGTCTCGGTCCAGGTGTTCGTTCGGGGGTCGTAGATCTCCGCGGTGTTCAATGGCCCGGACAGGTTCTCGCCACCGATCACCATCACGCGACCGGCCGGAAGGCCCACGGCCACCGCCGCCGCGCGAACGTCGTGCATCGGCGCCGCGGGGCGCCACGTGCCGTCGGCGGGATGGTAGATCTCCGCCGAGTTGAACTCGATGCGCGGCTGCGTGGCGTCGTAGCCCCCGGCCACCAGGACGTCACCGTTGCGAAGCAATGTGGCCGTGAAGAACGCCCGGGCCTGCTCCATCGACCCCGTTGGGGTCCACGTGCCGCTGGTGGCCGCCAGGCCGGGGGATGCGGCCAGCAGGGTGGCGGCGAGCGCCCCGAGGATGGGGAGCAGCCAGGACCGGCGCCTTCGTGTCATGCGGACCTCCTTACGCATAAGGGGAAAGGACGCAAGATGCTAGCTTGCGGGAGGGAGTTGCACCAGCCCCGGGGTTGACTTCATCCGAAATGGCCGCCAAAGCGATCCATCGCCTCGATGAGTTGAGCGCCCTGACCGGCTCAGGGTGCAGGTGTTTCGGGGACCGGCTTGCTTCCGCTCTCCAGGCGATCGACGATCGAGTCGAACGCCGCGAACAGCGAGCCGTTGTTGTCGACCCGCCGCAGTCTCATGACCGCGCCGAGTGTCCCCCGGCTGCCCGGCGGAGACGAATGGGCGAAGATCAGGTCGTCGTCGATCCTCTCCAGCCGCCACACCGGATAGGCGTCGTAATAGAACAGGCGGACCTTCGTGGGATGGGCCTTCTTCCATTCGGCGGTGCGCCGGACTCCGCTCTTGACCTCTTCCCGGAACGTCTCCGGGTCGGTCTCCTCGGCGGTGGCCCGTTGCTCGATCGCGTTGGACTCCGGATCGAGGAAGAACACGTCGACCTTCGTCTCGGGCCGCAGCAGGAACTGCTTGATCGTCTCCTCGAACCGATCCCCCCCGAGGTTCGAGCGGTGGCTGATCCCGACGAGCTGGATCCGTTCCCGCGCCTCCGACAACGCCTGGATGATCGGGTCCCAGGACTCCTGGAGACCGACGTAGATCTGCTCCAGGCCCACCTTCTCCACGAAGCGCGCGGTGGCCGGAGGCGTTCCGTCCGGAGCGGCCGGGACGTCGGCGCCCGCGAACGGGCCGGTCCAGAAGAACATGGCGAACCCTCCACCGAGCAGGACCAGCCCAAGGATCCGGGCGAACCATCGGGACCCCTCGTTCACCGCGACGTGCTTCAGGAACGGGAGGTCGACGCCGGTGGTCAGGCCCAGGAGCAGGAAGACGACGCCGAGCACCAGGAGGATCAGGGCGAGGGGCCGCCGCCGGAACGTGTCCTTGACCCAGTCCCAGATCCCCTGCTTGTCGGGCGCGGATCCCATGCGAACCGTCAGGCCGTCTCGGCTCGGCGAGCCCGCATCACCGCGCGGAGTTCGGCCACGTTGCTGATGTTCAGATCGCCGGGTCCGTCGCCGTCGCCAACCCGGATCCACGCCATCCCCGCCGCTCGAGCCGCCTGGCCATCGCTCTTCGGGTCGTCCCCCACCATCCAGGTTCGCTCCGGCCGGGCCGCGAGGTCCTGAAGGGCCACCTGCGTCAGCCGGGGATCGGGTTTCAGCCACCCGTGGTCCTCGCTGATGGCGTAGGAGTCCACATAGTCGATGAGGTCCAAGAGCATCAACGTGTCGAGCTGCTCGATGGTGGTCCCGTTGCTGAGGATCCCGACGCGGATGTCCCGGCGCCGAAGCTCCCGGAAGACCTCGACGACGGCGGGATCCGGAACGATGCCCTGGCGAACCTCCTGCCGGTACACGGAGCCCGCGGTCAGACCCGCGCTTCGGCCCAGGCCCATGGCCGAACAGGCCCTGATCATGATGTCGAGCGGGAGCCCCCACAGATGGTTGGTGGAGGGATCCTCGTACTGGGGGTCGACTTCCCGGTAGGTGTCCATGAAGACCTTCACGTCGAGGTCACCTGTTCGCTTGCGGAGCCATTCGGCCGCGGCGGTAAGCGCCGCCTCCGCGATCCTGGTCGCAGGGACCAAGGTGTCTCCGACGTCGAACAGGACCGCCTCGGGAAGCTCGGGGATCGATCGGACCATGACGGGAGCCATCATGGCGGCGGGGCGGATCGACCGTCAAGGTTGGGCAGAACGAGACTACGCTTGAGGGTGCGATGGGTGTCCGGATCGCGCTCGGGCAGATCAACGTCACGGTCGGGGACCTCAAGGGGAACGTGGCGAAGATGGCCTCTTGGGCCTCCCGGGCCACGGAGGCCGGCGCCGACCTCGTTTGCTTCCCGGAGCTCAGCGTCACCGGCTACCCGCCCGAGGACCTCGTGCTGCGCCCGGAGTTCGTCCGGGACAACCTGAAGGCCTTGGGCGAGCTGGCCCAGTCGACGGCGGGAGGCTGCGCCGTGCTGGCCGGATTCGTCGACCGAACGGAGCTCGGGCTGCACAACGCGGCGGCCGTGCTGTCGAACGGCGAGGTGGCGGCCCGCTACCACAAGGTCAAGCTCCCCAACTACGGCGTGTTCGACGAGGAGCGGTACTTCGAGCCCGGCGAGGCCGACTGCCCCATCCGCCTGGCGTCGTCCGCCCTCGGTATCTCGATCTGCGAGGACGCGTGGGGGCCGGGCCTGCCGTGGAACCGGTACGCCGAACGCCGGACGAAGGTGATCCCGAACATCAACGCCTCGCCGTACCACCGGGGGAAGGTCGCGGAGCGGCTGGAGGTGTGCCGCGACCGGGCCCTGGAGACCGGGGCATGGATCGTGTACGTGAACATGGTCGGCGGGCAGGACGAGCTGGTGTTCGACGGCGGGTCCATGGTTGTCTCGCCGGAGGGCGTGCCGGTGTGGAGGGCCGCGCTGTTCGAGGAGGACCTGCTGGTCGTCGACGTCGACGTCCCCGGGGCCCCCGAGGCCTACCCGGGACCGACCATCCCCGCCACGACCAAGCCGCCCCTGCCGGAACATGCTCGCCCCCGATGGCCGGAGGGCGTGGAGGAGGTGTACCGGGCGCTGGTCCTCGGCCTGGGCGACTACGTGCGGAAGAACGGCTTCGAGGAGGTGGTGATCGGCCTCTCGGGCGGGATCGACTCGGCCCTCACCGCCGCCCTGGCCGCCGACGCCCTCGGCCCCGACGCGGTCCGCACCGTGGCCATGCCGTCCCCGTATTCCTCGGCCGAGAGCGTCGAGGACGCGCTCGAGGTGGCCCGGCGCCTGGGCGTCCGGGTCGAGGAGATCCGCATCGACGACGTGTTCAAGGCGTATCTGTCTGGGCTGGAGGAGGCCTTCCGAAGTACCGAGGAGAACATCGCCGAGGAGAACCTCCAAGCGCGCATCCGCGGGAACATCCTCATGGCGCTGTCGAACAAGTTCGGCTCGCTGGTACTGACCACGGGGAACAAGAGCGAGCTGGCCACGGGCTATTCGACCCTGTACGGCGACATGGCGGGAGGGTTCGCCCCGATCAAGGACGTGCCCAAGACGCTGGTCTACGAGCTGTCCCGGTGGCGCAACGGTGCCTCCGAACCGCCGCCCATCCCCGGACGGGTGCTGTCGAAGCCGCCGTCGGCCGAGCTTCGGCTGGACCAGAAGGACACCGACTCGCTGCCCCCCTACGACCTCCTGGACAGCGTCCTCGAAGGCTACGTGGAACGTGACCGCGGGCCCGAGGAGCTGATCGCCGAGGGGATGGACCCCGAGATCGTGTGGAAGGTAGTCGAGCTGGTCGACCGGGCCGAGTACAAGCGCCGCCAGGCCCCGCCGGGGGTCAAGATCACGCCGAAGGCGTTCGGCCGCGACCGAAGGCTGCCGATCACGAACCGCTACCGCAGGCGCCGCCCGCCGATGGGGCCCAAGGGGCCCACGTCGACCAGGGCCGAGGCCGACTGAACGGGCCCTCAGCCAACCGACGAATCGCATTCTCATGAGCCCCACCCGATCGACCTTGGGGCCCCCGTAGAATCGCTGCGCGGGCCGTTAGCTCAGTGGCAGAGCAGGGGGCTTTTAACCCTC
>DASWCX010000037.1:0-1673 GCA_036395815.1 Actinomycetota bacterium
CATCAGTTGGAAGACGATCGAGAGGATGGCGAACGACGGGATGGCCCGGCCGAAGTTCGCCACGGTGACGGCCAGGAACTCCCCTCGGCGGGTGTGCCCGATGATCATGCCCACGGGCAGGCTCACCGCCGCGGCCAGAGCCACCGCCGAAGCCGACAGCTCGACGTGCTGGAGCAGACGCGCCGGGACCCCGCTCGTCCCGTGCCAGTGTGCGGCGTCCCCGAACCACGTGACCAGGTCGCCGAAGATGTGCACTACGGCACCGCCCTCCGGCGGGTCCACGGCGTGACCAGGCGCTGGACGCCCAGGAGGAGCACGTCGGCCAGGATGGCCAGGATCACCGAAAGCACCGCGCCAAGGACCGTGGCGGTGGAGAAGAACTCGCGGAGCCCAAGGAGGATGAAGTGGCCCTCGCCTCCTCGTCCGATCAGCGCCGTCACGGTCACCAGGCCGATCGTGGTGACCGTGGCGATGCGAACGCCGGCCGCGATGGCGGGAACGGCCAGCGGGATCTCCACCCGCCACAGCAGCTGCGACGCCGTGTACCCCATGCCGCGCGCCGCCTCCTTCGCGTCCTCGGGCACGCCCCGCAAGCCCGCCACGGTGTTCCTGATCAGGATCAGCAGCGTGTAGCTGACCAGCCCGATCTCGGCCGTGGTGGTGGTGAGGCCGGTGAACGGGATCAGGGAGACGAACAGCGCCAGGCTGGGGATCGTGTACAGGAGGCCGGTCACCCACGTGACCGGTCCGTAGAACCGCGGGTGACGGTAGGCGTAGATGCCCAACGGCAGGGAGATCAGCAACCCGATGGCCACGGCCAGCACCGTCAATTGGATGTGCTCCCAGGTTCGGGTGGGGACGCAATCCGAGCAGTACCGGGTCAGGTGGTCCCGCACCCACTCCCATCGCACCAGGGGCTCGGCCGCGAGGATGCCCTTCACGAGACGACCTCCTTGGACAGCCGCTCGAGCGTGAGGATCCCGAGGTACCGGTCGCCGTCGCCGGCCACCACGGCCACCTGGGTCCGGGACGTGACGATCGAATCGAGGGCCTGCCGGAGTGAGCTGTTCGACGCGACGTAGGCGCTGAACTTCCTTGGTTCGACCTCGCCCACGGTCGCACGTCCCTCGAGGGCGGACTGGTCGACCCATCCTCGAAGCCGGCCATCCTCGACCACCGTGGCCCAGTCCAGCCCGAACCGCCGCATCTCCTCCCGGGCCCGATCGACCGTGTCCTGTGGGGAGACCACGGGGCCCTGTTCGACCGCGATCTCGGACACCTTGATCAGGGCCAGGCGCTTCAGCCCTCGTTCGGCGCCCACGAAGTCCTCGACGAACTTCGAGGCCGGCTCCCGAAGGATCTCCTCGGGTGGCCCGAACTGCTCGATGATCCCGCCGATGTTCATGATGGTGATTCGGTCGGCCATCTTGATGGCCTCGTCGATGTCGTGGGTGACGAACACGATGGTCTTGCGCAGCCGCCGCTGGATGTCGAGGAACTGGTCCTGCAACCGGGCCCGTACGATGGGGTCCACCGCGGCGAAGGGCTCGTCCATGAGCATGACCGGCGGGTCGGCGGCCAGGGCCCGGGCCACGCCCACCCGCTGGCGCTGGCCCCCGGACAGCTCCGCCGCATATCGGTCCCGAAGCTCCGGGTCCAGGCCGAAGATGCCC
>DASWCX010000038.1:0-1605 GCA_036395815.1 Actinomycetota bacterium
TGCCGCCACGCCCGCCCGAACGTGTCGGTGATCACCACGCCGGCGGAGGCGCCGGTCGCGGCAGTGAGCACAGATCGCAACCGTTCCGCACTCGCGTCCGGGTCCTCCGGCAGCAGGGTCAGGAAGCCCTCGGCCACGTTCGAGGCATCCACGCCGGCGTTGGCGCACACGAACCCGTGCCGGGTCTCGGCGATGACCAGGTCTCCCCGCCGCGCCACGATCCGTCGGGCCTCCCGGGCCACCCATGCAGCCTTGCCGCCACGGCCCTCGGGAACCACCCGGCCTTCCGCCTTCGACACCACCTTCTGCGTGACGGCCAGGACGTCCCCGTCGCGGAGTTCGAGCCCTCCCGTGACCATGGCCTGAAAGAGCAGCGCGGCCAGATCGTCCCCCGGGCGGATCTCCGGGACGCCCGGCACCGGGAGGATCCGCACTTCGCCGGTCATCCGAGGCCATCCTCGGACGCCACGGCAAGGGTGACCCGGGCCAAGCGCTCAGAGGCCTCGTCGTCGACCATGATGGTGTCGGTCACGGCGACGCGAACGTCCTGCCGCTCGATGGCGGCGGCCTGGTCGCGATCCTGGAGGTCGATCACCCATCCGCCCAGCACGTCTGCGTAGTGGCGGGCCACTCCTGCCGCCGACACCTGGGATCCCACCAGCGGGAGGAGCCGGTCGGCCATGCCTCGCAGCGGCGCCCCGCCCACGATGGGCGACACCCCGGCCACTCGAGGCTTCCTTCGGACGAGGGCGTCACGCACGCCCGGCACGGCGAGGATCGGATCGATAGACACGACGGGGTTCGAGGGACAGATAGCCACTACGTCAGCGCCGGTGATCGCGTCCAGCACGCCGGGAGCCGGAAGGGCCTCGTCGGCCCCTTCGAACCGGACCTCGCGGGCCCGATCGCTGCCGCCTCGCTTCACCCAGTATTCCTGGAAGTGCAGATCACGCGTCGTTCCCCACTCGTCCTCGACGACCACCCTGGTGGTCACGGGGCCGTCGGACATCGGAAGCAGGCGGGCCTTCACCCCGAATCTCTCGGCGAGGAGCGCGGTGGCCTCCGACAACGTGTGGCCCGTACCCATCACCGCCGTCCGAAACAGGTGCGTGGCCAGGTCGAGATCGCCCAGGCCGAACCAGGCCCCATCGGCGCCCAGCCTCCCCAGCTCCTCGGTGGCACGGAACGTCTCGTTCCGCCGGCCCCAGCCCCGGTCGCGGTCGGCCACGTCCGCCAGCCAGTACAGGACCGAGTCGAGGTCCGGGGACACCTGCAGGCCGTGGAGCACGATGTCGTCGCCGGTGTTGACCACGACGGTGACATCGCCTGGAGCAACGGCTCGCATCAGCCCGCGCAAGAACTTCCCCGCACCGACCCCGCCGGCCAGCGCTGTCACCCGCATCCAGGTATCTTCTCGCTCGCGCAGGTTTGCCGGAGGGGGGCGGCGGCCGTAGATTCGACCGCAGCATGACCGACACGGGCCATCAGGCTCGGCGCGCGCTCGCCCGGGCGCGCGCGGGCAAGTCCCTTTCCCTCGATGAGGTCGAGGCACTCCTCGGCGTGCGAGGGGCAGCGCTGGGCGAGCTGTTCGAGATCGCGGGATCT
>DASWCX010000039.1:0-1688 GCA_036395815.1 Actinomycetota bacterium
TCGGTCCACCTCGCCCTGGCTTCGGCCAACGCAACAGTGCCCTTCGAGCGAAGCCGTAACCGCTCTCGAAACCGCATCACTCCTCGCATGTCCGGCCCGACTTGTCCCGGGGCACGATCGGTACGGTGTGCGGACCTTCCGAGGCCCGCTGGCGAGCTTCCGCCTGTTCGGAGTGTCAGGGGGGAGGAGAAGCCCAGTCGCCGTGGCGCGACTAGAACGGCCAGGCGTGGATGACATGCCAGGTCCGTCCGCCATCGAGGGTCTCGATCAGTTGACTCGCCTGAGCGTTCCCGTTCATGAGCACGGCGAACCCGGCCGTGTCCGAGAGGAACCACGCCGAGCGCATCGACGTGTCGGCGCCGTTGGGGACGGTCCCCGCAACGCGCCAGGAACGGCCACCGTCCGTGGTGGCCTCGATCCCCACGCCGCGTTCGGCCCACATCCATCCATGCCCGTCGGGGAGGAAGAAGATGCCGGTCGGGTACCCGGATGTCGTGAGGCCAGAAGAGCTGGGTCCAGCAGTGGCCTCGGCGACCGTGCTCCAGGTGCCTCCTCCGTCGGCGGTCTCCAGGATCGCTCGGCCCTCATTG
This sequence comes from Actinomycetota bacterium, assembly GCA_036395815.1. Classification (GTDB taxonomy): domain Bacteria; phylum Actinomycetota; class UBA4738; order UBA4738; family UBA4738; genus DASWCX01. The sequence continues at coordinate 591 of DASWCX010000039.1, forward strand.
CCCGCGCTCCCCTCGCCGGTGCACAGCAGCCAGCCCCGGTGGGCGCTCACGAACGACACGTTGGTGGCCGTTGGCGCTTCGCGGGGGCACGGTACGGCCCGGGACTGCCAGGTCCGCCCACCGTCGGCCGTCCACTCAAGCTGCTGGGATCCGATGGAGAACGCGTTCCCCACCCCCCATCCGTCCTTTGCCGAGCCGAAGGAGACCTGCTTGAGGTCCCCGGTCGACCGCTTCGACCACGTCCGCCCTCCGTCACCGGAGAACAGGACGCGGATGTTGCAGGTGCCCATGGCGCAGGGGCCGGCGAGGACCCACGCGTCGCTGGACCCACTCACCGCCACGTCGTAGATGTGGTCGACTCCCCGGAGGGATAGGTGCCAGCTCCGTCCTCCGTCCTCTGTGATCTGGACCATGCCCGCGCAGGTCGGATAGCAAGACGGATCGCCGAACAGCCCCGCCGCGATGCCGTGCCTCGCGTCCCAGAAGGCCACGAACCCCGGCTGGAAGACCGACGGCGCCACCGGCGAGGGGGAGGGTGAGACCGCAACGATCGGCCTGGCCGTGCACCGGGCCGACGAGGGCGCGCCGTGGAACTGCCCCCCGAGCGGTCCGAAGGGAGGCGACGCCCCGGGGTGAACATAGGGCACCGATGCCGTCGCCGTACCGAGAACGTTTCCGGACGCGTCGAGCACCGTGCACGTGATCTCCGCACCGAGGGCCCGAGTAGAGCGGTTCGACACTCGGCCGTAGATCTTGGCCCCCCCATCGGGCACGCCAAAGACCCGAACGTCTCGGACGGACAGCGCGGGGGCACCCGTGACCGGTTTGCGACCAGATCCGGCGAAGGCGAAGGCCAACCAGGCAACCGCGCCAGCGCCAATCAGGAGAGCCAAGGCTGCCGCGGCCAAGCGGGCCGCGCCCTCGCGGCGCCGGGCCCGGTGGAGGCCGCGCTCGATCCCTTCCCATAGGTGCTCGGGTGTTGCCTCGTCTTCCACCCCCCTCGCCGATCGGCGGAGGCCCTCCCGAACGCGGTCTTCAATCCGCATGGCCCAGAGCCTCCCCCAGCCGCGCCAGGGCCTTCGCCGACTGGCTCTTCAC
>DASWCX010000040.1:0-2284 GCA_036395815.1 Actinomycetota bacterium
GATGGTCTCGGCGGCCTCACCGGGGAAGTCGACCGCGTGCTGCAGGACCACGAACGACCCGTACGAATGCCCCAGGGCGGCGTAGCGGTCGAGGCCGAGGGCCCGGCCCAGCGAGCCGACGTCCTCGGCCATCTTCGCCAGGGTCCAGGTCTCCACCGGCGCCTTCTCCGAACAGCCCTGGGCCCGGAGGTCGGCCAGGATCAGGCGGTACCCCCGATCCGCCAGCGGGTCGAGGTAGTCGCCGAACTCGTGATGGTCCTCCCCCGGCCCGCCGTGGAAGACCAGGATCGGGTGGCCGGAGGATTCACCGACCTCCACCACGAACAGCGAGGTGTCGCCGATGTCCACGAGCCTGCCCGGACGGGGCGACACCCTAGCCATCCTTCTTCGACGTCCTGGTGGCGGGACCCCAGGAATCCCGGCCGGTGAGCGCGATGCCGGCGTCGTGGAGACTGTAGTTCCTGTTCACGCTGACCAGCACGGCGGTGAGGCGTTCGACGATCCGGGCCATCGAGAGCGGCCCCGCGTCGACCCACCGCAGGTTCGGGATCTTCTCGACCAGCGCTCCGATGGTGGCCTTGGCTTCGGCATCGGCGCCGCACAGGAGCACGTCTCCCTCCATCGACCGCTCCAGCTTCTGGAGGGCCTCGGCCCCCACGGTGTGGAATCCCGACACCAGCCGGATGCCGCCGGGCAGCAGGGCTTTCGCCTGCTCGACCGCGGAGCCCGCCCACGGCGTGATCACCTGCCAGGCCCGCCCTCCGACCGCCGTCGCCAGCGGCGTGGTCGTGTCGCAGACGATCGCGCCGGGCCGAAGGGATCCGGCGATCGAACGGTAGATGTCCGTCTGCCCGGCGAAGGGCACGGTGACGAACACGACGTCGCACGCCGCGGCGGCCTGCTCGTTCGAGGTCCCTTCGACCGATCCGCGGGGGCCGTCTCCGAGGATCCCAGCGGCCCTCTCGGCGGCGGCGGCGCCGCGCTCCTCGGAACGGGAACCGATGATCACGTCCTCGTTCGCCCGGGCCAGCCTCAGGGCGAGGCCGAAGCCCTCGTCGCCCGTCCCGCCGATGACCGCGATCGCCATGCGGGCCAGAGCTTATCCGGACCTAGCCGCCACCGCCGACGTCGTCGACCTCCTCGTCCAGGGCCGGCCGGGACATGGCCCCGCGTTCGTCCTCCAGCCGCTGCCACAGGGTCTCGGCCCACTCACGGATGGCCGGCCACATGCGCCAGAAGTTCTCCTTGGTCACCTCGGTGAAGTTGCTGTCGGCCTCGGCGGGGGTGAGCTTGTCCGTGGCGTGCTCCAGCACAAACACCGCCGTGGTGAACCCGTACTCGATCTGATCGTCCATGCCGGATCCCTCCCCTGAGTCGTTGGGGCCCAGTATGCCGGGCCGAGCGGTCGGGGAGCTATCGGGCTACGGGGCGAACGTCCAGGTGTCCCCGAGGGTGACGTAGCTCGAATCCAGGCCGCCGAACAGCACGACCCTGCCGTTCCGGTCCAGGGCCAGGCTGACGTACCCCCGGGCCGAGGGCCCGGACCCGACCACCTGGGTCCAGTTGGTCCCGTTGAAGTACCACGTGTCGCCGAAGAACGAGCCTCCGGACCCGCCCCCGAACAGCAGGCCGCCCTTCCCGAGCGCGCCGAACCCGTTCTCGTATCGGGACGGTGGGAACGACGAGGGAAACCGCTGCACCCAGTTCGTCCCGTCGAAGGTCCAGGTCTCCGCGGTCCCCTGGACGTACGCAAGGACCTTGCCCGACGGAGCTGAATAGACCATCGAGGCAAGGTAGTAGTTGGGGTGGTTGGCCGGTGAGAGTTGGATCCAGTTGGTGCCGTTCCACCTCCACGTGTCGAAGAACACGTTCGTCTGGTCGTACCCGCCGTACAGCAGCGCGCCCCCGATCGCGGGATCGTCGGAGATCCCGGCATAGCTGGCGCGCGGGCTCGGCGACGCCGCCGGGAACCGCTGGGTCCAGTTCGTGCCGTCCCAGGTCCACGTGTCGTTCACCCACGACGTGGTGACCCCGCCGAACAGGATCACGTAATGGTGGGTGGAGTCGTAGGCCATGTAGTGGTAGATACGGGCCGGCGGCGAGGTGGCCGGGTGCATCTGCCTCCAGTTCGTGCCGTTCCAGACCCAGGTGTCCCCGAGGGTCCCAGTGTCGCCCGCCCCGCCGAACAGCACCAGCGTCTGATGGGCTTTGTCGTACGCCTCGACGCCCCCAAACCGGGCCGGCGGAGACGTCCCTGGCGACGCCTGGGTCCAGTGCACGGCCT
>DASWCX010000041.1:0-4760 GCA_036395815.1 Actinomycetota bacterium
CTCGAACACCCGCGGCAGCGCGTCGGGCGCGATTCCGGTACCCGTGTCTTCGACGGAGAACGCGACGGCTCCCCCCACGGCTTCCTCGGCTGCCACGACGACGGAGCCCCCGCGGGGCGTGTGCCGCATCGCGTTCTGCAGCAGGTTGGAAAGAACTTGGCCGATCCGGACGGGATCGCCGTCCAGCACGGGAAGCCCCGCCGCCACCCGGAGCTCGAGGCTCACGCCCGCCGCCTCGGCCGCGGAGCGAAAGGCCGCCGCGGCCTCCCTGGCCAGGTCCGCGGGGTCCACCGGCTCGCGGTGCAATCGGAGCACGCCCGCCTCGGCCGTGGAGAGCGTGTGGAGATCATCCAGGAGCCGAGCCATCACCCTCGTCTCCTCGACGACGGGCTCGAGGTGGGCGGGGTCGGGAGGATACAGACCATCGAGGATCCCCTCGGCGTTCCCCCGGATCACCGAGAGAGGGGTTCGGAGCTCGTGGGCGATGTCGGCGAGGAGATCGCGTCGCTGCTTCTCGTTCACCTCGAGCCGCCCGGTCATGGCGTTGAACGCACGAGCCAGGCGCCTCATCTCCCCGGGCCCTCGCTCGTCCACCCGGACCGCGTAGTCGCCGGCGGCCACGCGGTCGGCCGCCTCCATCAGATCGCCCATCGGCCGAGCCATGCGCCGGACGGCCCGCCCGATCGCGACGAAGGCGACGAACAATGCCAGGCCGAGGATCGCCACGGGCGCACCGAAGCCACGCCGGGGCCCGGGGCCGAACCTGCCCGACAGCAGGGCCACGGCGATCGCGTTGGCCGCGAACACCAGGCCGAAGAACACGGCCACGAACAGGCCCACACGGCGCAGGAAACGCCGTCGCATCCCCCGCCACGCGGTGGGACCGGTCGGCGGGAAGGGCTCGCCCTCCGGCCACCATGGAGGACGAGACCGCCGCCAGGGCCCGCCGCCGAAACCGGACCCGTGGCGAAAGCGCTCGGGACCGCCCTCCGTCTCACTCATCGGCGAAGCGGTATCCGACCCCGTGCACCGTGAGCAGATATCGCGGACGCCCCGGGACGGGTTCGACCTTCCGCCGGATGTTCTTCACGTGGGCGTCGATGGCTCGCTCGTACGACTCGAACGAGACGCCGTGCACCGCATCCAGCAGCTGCCCTCGGGTGAACACCCGACCCGGCTGCCGGGCCAGGGCCACGAAGAGCTGGAACTCGGTGGGCGTGAGGTCCACCGTCCGCCCCCGGACGGAGACCCGCATGCGCGGAACGTCGACCTCCACATCCGCGACGCGGATCACCTCCGGGCCCTCGGACCGCGCCGACTCCGTCCTGCGCAGCACGGCCCGGACCCGGGCCACCAGCTCCTTCGGGCTGAACGGCTTCACCACGTAGTCGTCCGCTCCGAGCTCGAGGCCCGCCACGCGATCGGCCTCGTCCCCCCGGGCCGTGAGCATGACGATCGGCACGTTCGACCTTCGCCGGAGCTCCCTGGCCACGTCGAGCCCGTCGCGGCGCGGCAGCCCCAGGTCGAGTACGACGAGGTCCGGATTCGTCCCCCGGGCGCTGGCGAGGGCGGCGTCCCCGTCGGCCACCGCGATCACCTCGAACCCGGCATGCTCGAGGTAGTCGCGCACCAGCCGCGCGATCTTCATCTCGTCCTCGACCACCAGGATGGTCCTCAGCCGGCCCTCCCCGATCGCGCCAAGCCTGACGAGACCGCGGGGCGGAGGCAAGCGCCTCCGCCCCGCTCGACAGGGTTCCTCCGGGCCACGCGCTAGACGGAGGCGGGTTCGCCCCCGGACCCCGCCTCCCCCGAGCCCTGCCCGTGCTGGCGGCGGTGCCACTCTTCGAACGCGTCCGGCCCGCCCGGAGCCCAGGGGCCGGAGTGCGAGTGGCCCGGGCCGTACGGACCGTGGTGGCCGGGACCTCCCCATCGGTGGCTCCAGAACAGCCCACGAGCAAGGGCGAATATGGCGAAGAAGAACAGCGGGAACAGGATCAGCCCGAACGGGAAGAACCCCGCCCCGGGACCGACCACCCGCACGATCTGGCCCGCGTGCCCGGCCTGCTCGAGCCCGTGTGTCTCGCCGGCGTGGTACGCGCCGACCCCGATGGCGATCCCCGCGAGGATCAGCAGGAGCAGCGCTCCGATCCCGAATGCCCGTCGCATGTCGTTCCTCCTTTCGACGGCTTCCGTCTCATCGGCCCCATGCTGCCGCCCGGGTGTGAACGGATCGTGAATCCGCCGGGGAGGTTCCGCGGAGACCCGGATCTCTAACCGAGGGCGATCCTGAGGACCTGGTCGCCGCCGAAGTCCGCCACCCACAGGGAGCCCGCGCCGAACGCGAGGTTGCGCGGCTCGGTCCCGAGGTCGAGCGAGGCCACGACGGTGTTCGTGGCCGGATCGACCTGGCGCAGGACGTGGTCCCGGTCGCTCTCCACCCAGATCGCTCCCCCGTGGATCAGGACGCCGTCGATCCCCTGGCCGGCCGGGATCGTGGCCTCCACACGGTTCGTTTGCGGATCGATCCGCTCGAGCGTTCCCGCGTCGTAGCACGTGACCCACACGGCGCCCAGGCCGACGGCGGTGTGGACCGGGGCCGCCCCCACCGCGATGGAGCCGACCACCTTGCCCGTCTCTTCGTCGACGCGCTGAACCCGGTTGCCTTCCTGGTTGGCGATCCAGAGCGACCCGAAGCCGATGGAACCGTAGAAGGGTCGCCCACCCAGGTCGCTGGTCCCGGTCACCTTGTTCGTTCGGGGACCGATCCTGGAGAGCGACCCCTCGACGAGGTTGATGGCCCACACCGCGGCGTCCCCGGCCACGATCCCTTCCGGTTGGAGGCCGACCTGGATCGTGGCGACGTGGTTCGTGGCCGGGTCGATCCTCGACACCGTGTTGCTCGAGTAGTTCGCCACCCAGACCGACCCGAAGCCGATGGCGAAGTCGATGGGGGTCTCGTCGGTGGGGATCCTGGCGACGACCTTGTTCCGAGCGGGGTCGATCCGCTCCACCACGCTGGCCTGATAGTGGCCCACCCAAAGGGAGCCGAACGCGAACACCAGGGGATCGGCCTGATTGTCCACCGGGATCGCCCCGACGATCTTCCCCGCGGCCGGCAACAGCGCGACCGCGCTGGGGGACGCGGAGGTGGCCGGCGGAAGGGAAGACGGCGAAGGGACGACCGGCGCCGCCTTCGAGCCACCGCAGGCGGCGAGCGCGATCGAGCCGGCGACGGCCAGGGCCACCCCCCGAGAGATCAAGCGGCTCCTTCCGGCTCCCCAGTACCACCGGTCCGTCACGGTGAGCTGTACGTCGTGAGCGAGGGATGGGGATGGTGCCGCATTCACGCCTCGCAGTCGCGGATCCCGTTCACCGCGTGCATGGCCAGGCCCATGATCGACAGCTGCGGGTTGACGCCGGTGTTGGTCGGGAACACGGAGGAATCCACCACGAACAGGTTGTCGATCCCGTGGACGGCGAAGGTCGGGGCCGGCCACGCCGGCCTCATCGCGCAGGGCCACGCACAACTGGTTCGTGCTGTGCCGGTCGCGGTCGAAGTAGCGGAAAGGACCGGGGCTGGCCGGCTCACCCACGAGCGTCGCCATGGATCGGGAAGCCGTCGAGCGACCGCAGCGTGCTACGCTTGGTTTCCAATCCATCCCCCCTCGTGGCCCCCTCGCGACCGGGGCGAATCGAAGGGAGCCGTATGGGTCGCACCATTCGTCGCCCGGCCGGCCACGCAGGACTGTTGACCACCGGCCAGCGCCTGTCCAAGCTCATCGACGATCGCGGGATCACCACCGGCGAGCTCGCGGACAGTCTCGGCATCCAGGAGAGCACGCTGGCGAACTTCAGGCAGGGCCACCGGAACATCCCATCGGGCATGGTCGTCGACATGGCCCGTAAGCTCGATACCAACGTGGCCTTCCTGATGGAAACCTCCGAGGACGCCCGTCCCTGGACCATCATCCTCGAGGAGAACCGCCTGCGCGAAGAGACCTGGCTGAAGGAGGCCCGGCGGGTCGCGCCGTAGCCCGAAACTGCAAGGATCCCTCCCCGACCCTTCGGCTCGAGCCGCCGTCGTTCTGGTTTGTGTTCGCTCCCAGTCCCGGGCCAGACTGAATGGAGGCTTCCTCACCGATCATGGCGCGGTGACGCTTCCGTGACGTGAGGCTGACAGACTCTGTTCGGACCATCGGCCTCGCTGGGGGCGGCCGAGCAGACCAGGGTGGAGGGTGGTGCCGATGAAGCGCGCAGGGTTCCTCTCGAAGGCCTTCACGGATCTCACCGAGGCCATCGACAAATCGAAGGGGTGGTCCCGCCTGCCGAAGATGTTCGGGATCCTGACCCTCGTGGGGCTGCGAACGCGGCTCCGCCAGCGGAACCTCTACGACACGGGAGGACCGGCGGACCAACCGGCCGGCGCCCCCGGCGTCCCGCCTCCCGGACCCTCCTACCTGACCGCCCGGACGCTCGACGGCACCTACAACGACCTCGACCACCCCCTGATGGGGAGCATCGGAAGCAGGTTCGGCCGCAACGTCCCACTCGAGCTGACCTATCCGGACCCTGAGCCGGGCATCCTCCAGCCGAACCCGCGCGACGTCAGCCGCGAGCTCCTCACCCGCGACACGTTCATCCCCGCCACCACGCTGAACCTGCTGGCGGGGGCGTGGCTCCAGTTCGAGGTCCACGACTGGTTCAGCCACGGCAAGAACGAGCCCAAGCAGCCGTGGCAGGTCGAGCTGGGCGACGACGAG
>DASWCX010000042.1:0-18915 GCA_036395815.1 Actinomycetota bacterium
ACATCTCTGGCAAAGGCCTGGCCAATCCGGTGGCCATGATCCTCTCGGCGGCCATGATGCTGGCCCACCTCGGCGAGACCGACGCGGCCCGGGCGGTGAGGTCCGGCGTCACCGAGGTGCTGGCGACACCCGACATCCGAACCCGAGACCTTGGCGGAACGGCCAAAACGGAGGAGGTGGCGGCGGCGATCGCCCAGGCCGTCCGGCATGCGATGGGCTCGAGGTGAACTGATCCCGCTGACCCCGAACTGCCAAAGCTGGTCCGCCTCAGCCCTTCGGCCCCCGACCGGGAGCCTTCCTCTTCACCTGTCAACAACCGGGCTCGCCGTGATGCCCGCAGCACCCGGTGAAGGGCGGCCCCACGGTTCGAAACAGCGCCCGTGACCTGTTCAGGCCGGTCAGCCAGAGCTTCGTGGACAGCGGGCCGTCGAACTCGTTCCAGTTGGTGAAGAACTGTCGCGCGTAGTCGCCCAGGCCCTCCCTGCGCTTCGCCATCTATCCGCCTCCCACCTCGCCCCGCTCGTCGATCGAGCGGCCGTGTGCTTCCTCGACCGCCGTCACGCCGCGTCGGACTCCATCTCTCGGGAGTATCGGCCGTCGCGGGCGGCCCCGTTGTTCCGGGCTCGAACCGCCAGGGCCCGTTGGGCGGCCTCGACGTTCTCCTCCTGCCCGCCCCACGACTTCAGCGCCGCCGCCTGGAGGGCCCGGCCGTACGAGAACGACAGCGCCCACGGGTGCGGTCCCCGCTTGTTCATGACGTCGAGACGCTCGGTCGCCTCCACGTCGCCCTGGCCCCCGGACAGGAACACGATGCCCGGGACGGCGGGCGGAACCGTGGCCCGAAGGCACCGCAGCGTCGTCTCGGCGACCGTGTCGTGGTCGGCCTGCTGGGCTGCCTCCTTGCCCGAGAGCACCATGTTCGTCTTGAGCAACGCGCCTTCCAGGCGGACCCGCGCGTCGAACAGCTCCTCGAAGGTGGCCTGGAGCGTCCGGTGCGTGGCCTGGTAGTGCGCCTCGATGGCGTGCCCCCCGTCCATCAGCGTCTCCGGCTCCACGATCGGCACGATCCCGGCCTCCTGACAGAGCGCGGCGTATCTCGCCATGGCATGGGCGTTCGCCCGGATGCAGCCGTCCGTGGGCAGCCCGTTCGCCTCGTCGATCCCGATCACCGCCCGCCACTTCGCGAACCTGGCTCCCAGCTCGCGGTATTCGGCCAAGCGCTTGCGGAGGCCGTCCAGCCCTTCGGTGACCTTCTCGCCGGGGAACAGCGCCAGATCCTTCGCCCCGGCGTCGACCTTGATGCCTGGGATGATCCCCTGCTTCTCCAGCACCTCGGTGAACGGGGTTCCCTCGGCCGTCCCCTGACGAATGGTCTCGTCGAACAGGATGACCCCGCTGATATGATCCCCCAGGCCGGGCGTGGTGAAGAGCATGTCGCGGTAGGCCCGCCGATGCTCCTCGGTGGACTCCAGCCCGATGGACGTGAACCGCTTCTCGATGGTGGGATGGCTCTCGTCGGCCGCAAGGATGCCTCTCCCCGGAGCGATCAGCTCTCGTGCGGTGGCTTCCAGCTCGCTGATTGCCATTACCTCTTTCCTTTCTCCAGCATGGTGGCCCATGAGCCGCGATACAGCACCCGATCGGCCGTCGCGGCACAGCTCTCAGGGCAGATGATAGGCGTCTACCTGATGATCGTTTCCGGTGCCGAAATACAGCACCCCATCGGCGACAACGGGAGACGAGATCCCGAGCGAGGTGGTCTGGATCTTCGTAAGGACCGCGCCGGTCGCGGCATCGAGCGCGTAGACATTGGAGTCACCCGAGGTCACGTAAACGACGCCGTTGGCGACGCCAGGCGAGGAGTCGATGCCGTGACCGGTTGTGGCGGTCCATCTGGGATCTCCGGTGGCCGCGTCGAACGCGTAGACGTTCCCGTCGTCCGCTCCCGAGTAGACCACTCCATCGGCGACGGCGGGGGACCCGAACACCCCCGCTCCTGTCGGAGCCTTCCAGGCCTGGGTGCCAGTCACCGCGTTCAACGCGTAGACGTTGGAGTCCTCGGATCCGATGTAAACGAGACCGCCCGCTACCGCAGGCGAAGAGCGAACGATGTTGCCGGTGGTCGCGACCCAGAGAGGGGTGCCGGTGGCCGCGTCGAACGCGTGCAGTTTGAAGTCGTCGGACCCGATGAACACCTCACCGCCGGCGACGGAGGGCGAAGAGTCGTCGATCGAGCGCCCCGTCGGTCGGGTCCAGACCAGCGACCCGGTCTGGGCATCGAGCGCGTACAGCTTCGAGTCCTCCGCACCGATGTAGACGAGACCTCCCGCCAGGATGGGGGACGAGCTGGTGTCACCCCCCAGAGCAATGTTCCATAGCACAGTGCCGTTCGCGGCATCGAGTGCGTAGGCCGTGGCTCCGCCGGCCGTGTAGACGACGCCGGCCGATACCGCAGGTGAGCCGGGGCAGATCCCGGCTCCGGGAGCTGTCCACAGCAGGTTCCCGGTGGCGGCGTCGAGGGCGTACAGGTCGCCGTCGTCGTCCGCGATGTACACGACGCCTCCGGCAACCGTCGGGGAGCAATCGATGAAGGAGGAAAGCGCGGTCTTCCAATCAAGGACCAGCTGGGACACGTTCGACGGGTTGAGGACATTCTCGTAAGGGTTCGAGCCGGTCCTGTATCGGTCGAACCGAAACGCGGCCCAGTCAGTTCGCACGGTGAACGGCGCCTGGGCTGTCAGATGGCTGATATCTCCTCGGGCCGAAACCGTGTGCGCACCCGGCAAGGCGGAGGCGGGAACGGCGATCGTCTTTCGGAACGCGCCGGTGGGATCGGTGGTGGCGGTGCCCACCCGCATCGAGTCGAACCTGAGATGCACCCCCTCGCTCGCGCCGAAACCACGTCCCTGAACGATCGTCTTCGTGGTCGGTGGGCCGATCGTCTTCGTCAGCCTTATCGCTGGCCCGGCGGCTTGGGCCGGTACAGCCGACAGACCCAAGATCGCGAGGAACGAGACAAGAACGACGCGGAGAGTGCGGCTGAGCATGAGACCTCCCAACTACGGGCAGCCCGGGAAGCATATGCCCAGGCCTTCCTCGGAACAATTGCTGGCCAGCTCCGAGGTCACGCCAGCGAAACGAGCTCCAGGAGATCGTCGGACCAGAAGTCCAGGGTCCCCTCGGGCATGGCGAGCACCCGGTCGGGCGTCAGCTCCCGGACGAAGGCCTGGTCGTGGCTCACCACGATCATCGATCCCGGCCACGCGGCCAGCGCCCGCCCGATCGCCTCGCGCGACGGCGGGTCGAGGTTGTTGGTCGGCTCGTCCAGCAGCAGCAGGTTGTGCCGGCCGGCCACCAGCTGGGCCAGGGCGAGCTTCGTCTTCTCCCCGCCCGAGAGCGTGCCGGCGTCCTGGAAGGCCAGGTCGCCGGTCAGCCGGAACATGCCCATGAGCCTCCGGAGGTCCTCGTCCGGCGCCTTCGAGTGCTCGCGCATGTGGGACAGCGCGTCGGCTCCGGCGGAGATCCCCTCGTGCTCCTGCGCGTAGTACCCGAGCGAGACCCCCGCCCCCAGCCTCACGCCTCCCCCGTCCGCGTTCGACGCTCCCGCCAGGATCCGCAGGAGCGACGTCTTGCCCGCGCCGTTCAGGCCCATCACCAGCAGCCGCTCGCCGCGCCCGAGGTCGAACCCGACCCCGGAGAACACCGGCGGGCCGCCGTAGCTCTTCGCCAGGCCGTCGGCCACCAAGACCAGGTTGCCCGAATGGGGCGGCTCGGGGAATCGAACCCTGATCTTCCGTTCGCGCTTCGGGGCGGCCACGGCATGCCGCTGGAGCCGTTCGACCCGCGAGTCGAGCGTGTGGGCGATCCGGGCGCGCTTCTCGGTCCCGTGCCGCATGGAGTCCGCCAGCGCGGAGAGCCGTCTGATCTCGGCCTCCTGCCGGACGGCCACCTTCGCCAGCCGCTGCTCGTCAAGGCGCCGGGCCTCCCGATACTGCGAGTAGGTCCCCCGGTATTCGACCAGCGTCCGATCGTCGAGGTGCAGGATCCGGGTGATCGAACGATCGAGCAGTCCCAGGTCGTGGCTCACCACCAGCAGGGCGCCGCGGTACCCGGCCAGGAACTTCATGAGCCAGGCCTTCGCGTCGCTGTCGAGGTGGTTGGTCGGCTCGTCCAGCAGCAGCAGGTCGACGCCGCCGAATAGGATCCGGGCCAGCTCCGCGCGGCGGCGCTCCCCTCCGGAGAGCACGGCCACCGGAAGGTCCAGCCGGTCCGGCGGGAGCCCGAGCCCGGCGGCGATCTGGCGCGCCGTGGCCTCCGCCGAATAGCCGCCGGCGTCGCGGAACTCCTGTTCGGCCCTGGAATAGCGGGCCACGTTCCGCGGCGTCGGGCTCTCGTCGAGGACGAGCCTCAGCTTCTCCAACCTGAGCGGGGCGTCGTCGAGGCCACGGGCCGACAGGACGTGGGCCAGCGCGGTGATCGAGAGGTCGCCCCGGCCGACCCGCGGATCCTGCGGGAGGTAGCCGAGGTCGCCCCGGCGCCGAACGGACCCGGCCACCGGCGCGGCCTCGTCGGCCAGGACCCTGAGGAGCGAGGTCTTGCCGGCGCCGTTGCGCCCGACCAGCCCCACCTTCTCCCCGGCGTGCAGCGTGAACGAGGCGGCCTCGAGCACGAGGCGGCCTCCGATTTCGATGGAGAGATCTCGAACCTGAAGCATGGTGTCCCTTTCCCGAAGCTCCGAACGATCGACGCCACGAACGGCCGCCCGCTTCGGCTCCCGAAGCGCGGCACGGTGGGGCTGGAGCCCCACGGACGCGTCAACTCATTCGGTGCGGATCGCCATGCCCTTCAGGTCCTCCCGCCGCCGGGCAGCGGCGCGACCATGGTACCGCCTGCGCGAGCCTGGGATCAGAGCTTCGACAGGTCCGCGCATTTCTCCCGGATGCCGTCGGCCGCCTGGCGCAGGGCGGACAGCTCCTGATCGTTCAGCTCGAGCTCGACGATCTCCTCGACGCCCCCGCGCCCAAGCCGCGCCGGCACCCCCACGTAGACGTCGGCGATGCCGTACTGGCCCGTGCACCAGGCGCACACGGGAAGCACCTCCTTCGTGTCGCCGGCGATGGCGTTGACCATCTGGGCGATGGCCGCGGAGGGCGCGTAGTAAGCGCTGCCCTTCTTGAGCAGGGCCACGATCTCGGCCCCGGCGTCGCGGGTCCGCTGGTACAGACGCTCCAGCGTCACCTCGTCGACCAGGTCCGTCAGCGGCTTCCCCCCCACGGTGGCCTGTCGCGGCAGCGGGACCATCGACTCGCCGTGGGAGCCCAGTGTCATCGCCTCCACACTCGACGGCGACACCCCCAGGGCTTCGGCGATGAAGAACCGGAGCCGGGAGGAGTCGAGCGCCCCGGCCATCCCCATGACCCGCTTCTTGGGGAAGCCGGAGACGTCCGAGGCCAGGTAGGTCATCTCGTCCAGGGGGTTCGTTACCACGATCAGGATCGAATCCGGCGAGCGCTCGACCGCCTGCCGGACCACCTCGCGGATGATCCCGGCGTTCTTGTCGAGCAGGTCCATCCGGCTCATGCCCGGCTGCCGGGGCAGCCCCGCGGTGATGACCACAACATCCGATCCGGCGGTGTCCGCATAGTCGTTGGTGCCGAGGACGTTCGGCTCGAACCCCTCGATCGGCGCGGACTCCTTCATGTCGAGCGACAACCCCTGGGGCAGGCCCTCGATGATGTCGATCAGCACCACCTCTTCCGCCAGCCCCTTCTGCACCACCCGCATCGCCGTCGTGGCTCCCACGAACCCGCTGCCCACGATGGTCACTCGCATATCCGAACCTCCCGTGGTCGGTCAGAGGCAATCCTACGAAAGGAGCGGGCGGAGGCGTTTCGATGAGGCCCCGAGCCCAGGAGGTTGGGGGCGCTACGCGGGAACCAGGATGGGCGGCACCGTGATCTGGGCCTGCTGCAACATGAGCGCGAAGTCGTGGGGCTGGCTGGCGATGGCCATCGCGTCCTTCACGGCCACGATCTCCCTCTGGACCAGCCCCAGAAGGGACTGGTCGAAGGTCTGCATCCCGTAGCTCTTTCCCTTGGCGATGATGTCGTGGATGCCGGACGTGGTCTCCTTGTCGATGATCCGTTCGGCGATCCGCCCGTTGTTGACCATCACCTCGACCGCCGGGATCATCCCCCCGCCCACCCGTTCGATCAGTCGCTGGCAGATCACGCCCTTGAGCACGCTGGAGAGCGAGACCCGAACCTGGTGCTGGTGCTCGGGGGGGAAGAAGTCGACCACGCGGTTCACCGTCTCGACCGCGTCGGAGGTGTGCAGGGTCGAGAAGACCATATGGCCGGTCTCCGCGGCTGCCAGGGCGGCCGCCACGGTCTCGGTGTCGCGCATCTCGCCGATCAGGATGACGTCGGGGTCCTGGCGCATGGCAGCTCGGATGGCCGTCAGGAATCCGTCCGTGTCCACGGCGATCTCGCGCTGGCTCACCGTGGCCACGCGGTCGGGGTGCAGGACCTCGATGGGGTCCTCGATGGTGAGGATGTGCACGGGGCTGTTGGCGTTGATGTGATCGATCATGGCCGCGAGCGTGGTCGTCTTGCCCGAACCCGTGGGCCCGGTGACGAGGCACAGCCCGCGGGGGGACTCGGCGAGATCGCGGATCACCAGCGGGAGCCCGAGCTCGTCGAACGACTGGCTGCCGACCCGGACCCGCCTGAGCACCAGGCTGATCGAGCCGCGCTGCTGGAAGACATTCACCCGGAACCGCCCCACGCCGGCCAGGGACAGCGCGAAGTCCAGCTCCCGCTTCTCCTTGAGGGCGTCCTTTCGGTCGGCGGGAAGGATCGATTGGGCGATGTACGCGGTGTCTTCGGGCGTGAGGTGCCGGCCCTCCATGCGTCGGAGCTTCCCGTCGAGCCGGATCACGGGCGGCGCCCCGGCCTTCAGGTGGACGTCGGACCCGTTGGCCTCCGCCAGGGTTCGAAGCAACGACTTCAGGTTGAGCACAAGCCCTCCAAGGCGGACATCGAAAGCCGCTACACGTTCAATCGGCTGATCGGCCCATGCCCTTGAACAGGCGGTCTGCCCCCCTCCGGCGGGGCTCGTGCCGTGGCAAAGCCCGAGGTCAGGCCCCGAGTTTCTCGATGACGGCGTCCGCGACCTGGCTCGTGCCCACGGCGGTGGGGTCGTCACGGGTGGGCTTCATGTCGTAGGTGACGCTCTTGCCCTCCTCGATCACCGCGGCCAGAGCTGCCTCGAGGCGGTTCGCCGCGTCGTCCTCGTTCAGGTGACGGAGCATGAGCACGCCGCTGAACATCATGGCCATGGGGTTGACCTTGTTCATGCCCTTGTACTTCGGCGCGCTCCCGTGGGTGGCCTCGAACACCGCGGCCTCGTCGCCGATGTTCGCCCCCGGCGCCACGCCCAGGCCCCCGATCAGCCCGGCGCACAGGTCGCTGACGATGTCCCCGTACAGGTTGGGGAGCACCAGCACGTCGTACTCCTCGGGCCGGCCGACCAGCTGCATGGAGAGGTTGTCGACGATCCGGTCCTCGAACTCGATGTCGGAGTACTCCTCGGCCACCTCGCGGGCGGTGGCGAGGAACAGCCCGTCGGAGAACTTCATGATGTTCGCCTTGTGCACCGCGGTGACCTTCCTTCGGTGGTATTTACGCGCGTATTCGAAGGCGTACCGGACGATCCGCTGGGTCCCGCCGACGCTGATCGGCTTGATCGAGATGCCGGAGTCCTTCCGGATCTGCCGTTGGGAGAGGAGCTCGAGGACCTCGATGAGCTTGAGCGTCTCGGGCTGCCCCATCTCGAACTCGATGCCGGCGTACAGGTCCTCCATGTTCTCCCGGCAGATCACGATGTCGACGTCCTGGTAGCGCGAGCGGACCCCCTTGTAGGACTTGCATGGCCGGAGACAGCAGTACAGGTCGAGCTCCTTGCGCAGGGCCACGTTCACGCTGCGGAAGCCCTTGCCCACCGGGGTGGTGATGGGACCCTTGATGGCCACCTTGTTCTGCCGGATCGACTCCAGCACGTGCTCGGGCAGGGGCGTCCCGTACTTGTCCATGACGTCCGCTCCTGCCTCCTGGACGTCCCAGTCGAACTCGACCCCGGTCGCCTCGAGCACCCTGCGGGTGGCCTCGGACAGCTCGGGCCCCACCCCGTCGCCCGGGATGAACGTCACTCGGTACGCCATGTCGGTCGTGCCTCCTCGTGTTCGGAAGCCGCCATGCTAGCTGCTGCGGGGGATGGCAACGCCCGGCGAAAACCTACTCCTTGGTAAACTCGGGTCAGCGCTCGAGGAGGGCAGGAGTGACCGAGAAGGGGCTCGCGGACGTCGTCGCGGCGCAGACGAAGATCTCCGACATCGACGGCAAGCTTGGAAAGCTCTGGTACGCCGGCTACTCCATCGATGACCTGGCCGAGCAGTCCTCCTTCGAAGAGGTCCTGTTCCTTCTCCATCACATCCGGCTCCCCTCGCAGCGGGAGCTGGACGAGCTGACCGAACAGATGGTCGAGTACCGGGAGGCGGCCGAGTTCATCACCGGGCTCATGCCGACCCTGGCGGAACAGACCTCGCCGATGTCGATGCTTCGAACCGCCGTCTCGGCGGCGTCGGCCTACGACCCCGACGGGTGGGACAACTCACCGGAAGCGATGTACCGCAAGGCGATCCGGATCACCTCGCTGATGCCGACGCTCATCGCCTACTACGATCGCCATCGCCGGAGCCTCGACCTGGTGGATCCGAACCCGAAGCTCCCCCACGCCGCGAACTTCCTGTACATGCTCTCGGGCGAGGAGCCGTCGCAGGAGGCGGCCCGGGCCTTCGACGTCCAGTTCATCCTGTACGCGGACCACACGATGAACGCATCGACGTTCACCGCCCGGGTCGTGGCCTCCACCCTCTCCGACATCCACTCCGCGGTGGTGGCCGCCATCGCGGCGCTGAAGGGACCGCTGCACGGCGGGGCCAACGAGCTGGCCATGCGGATGCTCGAGGACATCGGGTCGGTGGACCGGGCCGAGGCGTTCGTGAAGGAGCTGTTCGACCGGGGCGACAAGATCATGGGCTTCGGACACCGGGTGTACCGGACGGTCGACGACCCCCGGGCCACCATCCTGCGCGGGCTGTCGAAGCAGCTCGGCGAGCTGTCGGGCGAGCCGATCTGGTACGAGATCTCGGAGAAGGTGGACGAGGTCGTCCGGCGGGAGAAGGCCCTTCGTCCGAACGTGGACTTCTACGCGGGCAGCCTCCTCCACTATGTCGGCCTGCCCACCGACCTGTTCACGCCGATGTTCGCCGCGGCCCGAGCCGCCGGCTGGACCGCGCACATCCGAGAGCAGTACGCGGACAACCGGATCATCAGGCCGGACTCCGAATACATCGGCCCCAGCGACCAGCGCTACGTTCCGATCGACGAGCGGGCCGAGGAGGAGGCCGCGTCATGAGGGTCTCCGAGATCATGACGAAGGCCGCGGTGATCGACCAGCCGGACGACACGCTGGTCGAGGCGGCCCGAAAGATGTGGCATCAGCAGACCGGCTCGCTCCTGGTCCTCGACGGGGAGGACTTGGTGGGCATCATCACCGAGCGGGACATCCTGAAGGCGGTGGCGGCCGGAACCTCGCTCGACCAGACCCGGATCTCCGAGGCCATGACGAAGGATCCCGTGACGGTGGGGCCGGGGACCTCGCTCCGCGAGGCCGCGAAGGTCATGGCCGATCGCTGGATCCGGCACCTCCCCGTGCTCGACGGCGGGAGGCTGGTCGGGGTGCTCTCCCAGCGCGACCTGGCCGGCGTCCTGGCCGGGGCGCTCAACGAGCCGGACGCCCTGGAGCAGCTGGTCGAGGCCTCCGAGCTGGTCCGGGAGCGCAGGCTCCGCCGGGTCGAGCACGGGGTCTGGGACTAGGTCTCGCCGGCTCCGCGCTGCGGGGCAGGACCCACCCGGGGCCGGACCACGTGGCTCGCCCCCACCAGCAGGTAGAACCCGGCCAACAGGAGGATCCCGGTCCTGAACGGGATGGCGATCAGCGCCGGGAGGAGCGCGCCCCCGACCCAGGCCAGCTGGAAGGCCACCTCGTACCGCACGAACACCCGGCCCTGGGCCCGGGCCGGCGCCCATCGCTGCATGAGGCTCTGGAAGGCCAGCCTTCCGAGCTCCGTGGCCGTCCCGGCAAGGGCCGAGAACACGGCCAGCACCGGAAGGGTGAACAGGCGGTAGGCCACCACGGCGCCGATCCCGGCAGCCACCAGGCTTCCCAGCACCACCCGTTCCTCGCGGAGGCCGGCAGGGAGCCGAGGGGCCACCAGGTCACCGAGGAAGCCACCGACCAGGCCGGCGGCCGCAAGGACCCCGAACCAGTACGGGGGATGGCCTCCCCCCCGCAGGGCGAACGCGAGGAGAAACAGGATGTAGCCGCTGGCTCCCCGAAGGCTTCCCGCCCCGACCGCCGCGACCTCGAGGGCCGGCAACCGGCCGAAGCGGTCCACGGTTCCCTGGGGCGATCGAACCGCCGGCTGCGGAAGCCGGAGGTTCAGCAGCCCGCCGGCCACGTACGCGGCTGCGGCCAGGTACAGCACGGAGGTGGCTCCCCCCAGCTTCAGCGCGAGCAGCCCCGGCCCGCTCCCCAACAGCACCCCCGCAACGGCCATCCGCCCCAGCCGGCCGTTCGCCCGCACCAGCCCATCCCCACTGGGAGCGTACGCGCTGGTCAGGCCGTTCTTCGTGATGCCGTGCACCTTCGACAGGACCAGCAGGGCGAAGGCCAGAGGGAACAAGGCCACGGTCGAGAACCTGGGGGCCGCCAGCACGGCCACGACGGCACGGCCGCCGGCCGAGCCGAAGGAGATCGCCCGCCGGAACCCCCCCCGGTCCAGAAGGGGCGCGAGCAGCGGAGCCGCCACCGCCAGCGGGGCCATGGTCAGGGCGAGGTAGAGCGCCACCTTCACTCGGGCCTGCCCCACCGGGAGGGAGAAGAACACGGAGTCGGCCAGGGCGATGGAGACCAGGCCGTCGCCGGCCGCGCTGGCCATGTGCACGAGCGCGTACGCGTCGAGGGGCGCGTCCGAGCCCCACATCCGCACCAGCGGACGAATCGCCAGCCGGACCAGGGCCCCGGCGCGGAGCGCCACGGACTCGCGCCCGCCCTTCGACGGGGAAGGGCCCGAACGGTCCGCCGGCGGCCTCGACCGCACCCCTGCCTCCGATTCCGTCAGGCCGTGGCGGGCCGGGGCAGCAGCCCACACGCGGCGATGACCCTTCGAACCGGTTCGATCTGCCCGAGCCCCATCACGTGGATCCCGGCGATCCCCCGGATCGCCCTGAGCCCGGCGACCACCTCCTGGGTGAGCCGGACGCCCTCCTCGAGCGCGTCGGGGCCGGCCTGGTCCAGCCGTTCGACGACCCGGTCCGGAACCACCACCCCGGGCAGGTGCTTGCGCATGTACCTCGCGGTCTGTGCCCCCTTGGGCACGGCCACACCGGCGAGCACGAACATCCGCTCGAGCAACCCGCGCTCCCGGGCCCGTTCGGCCCAGTCGCCGAAGGCGTCCACGTCGAACACGATCTGGGTCTGCACGAAGTCCGCGCCCCGCTCCGCCTTCTGCTCGATCCTGCTGAAGTCGTAGCTCTTGGCCAGCGGGACGTCGGCCACGCCCACGAAGTAGCGGGGCGGGCTCTCGATGGAGCCGCCGGAGAGCAGTCGGCCCTCGGACCGGAGGCCCGCCACCAGCGCCACCAGATCCAGGACCGACACGTCGTACACCGCGTTCGCCCCGGGATGGTCGCCGATCGCCGGCGGGTCACCGGTGAGGCACAACACGCTTCGCGCCCACAGGGCCCACGCGCCGAGCAGGTCGCTGGTGATCCCGAGCCGGTTCCGGTCCCGGGTCGTGATCTGGACGATGGGCTCGAGCCCGGCGGCGGCCACCAGGGCCGCCCCCGCCACCGGGGTCATGTGGGCCGCGGAGGTCGGATTGTCGGTCAGGTTGACGGCGTCGGCGTAGCCCACCAGGGCCCGGGCCTGGGCGGTGACGGCCGAACCGTCGGCCGACCGAGGCGGCACCACCTCGGCGGTGACGCAGAACGTGCCCCGGTGCAGCAGGCGCTCCAGGCGGCTCTCCGACCGGATGGTCACGGGGCGTTCAGCCCGGGGGGGCGGTACGGGCGGCCGGAGCGGCCGACCCTTCAGCCGCCGAGACCGTGTTCGCCATCAGCATGGCCACCGTCATCGGGCCCACGCCGCCCGGCACGGGGGAGATGGCGGCCGCCACCTTCGAGACCTGGTCGAAGTCGACGTCGCCCACCAGCTTGCCGTCGGGTCCCTTGTTCGTCCCCACGTCGACCACCACCACCCCCGGCATCACCATGTCGGCCGTGATCCCGCGGGGGTTGCCCGCGGCGACGACCAGGATCTCCGCCCGCCGCGTCTCGATGGTGAGGTCCGCCGTCCCCGTATGGCACAGGGTCACCGTGGCGTTCAGCCCGGGCCCCTTCTGCGACAGCAGGATGGACAGCGGCCGGCCCACCAGGGTCGACCGGCCCACCACCACGACCCGTTTGCCCTCGACCTTCACCCCGCTGCGATGCAGCAGCTCGACCACGCCCAGCGGGGTGGCCGGAACGAACCTCGGCCGGCCCATGGCCAGCAGTCCCTGGTTCTCGGGATGCAGCCCGTCCACGTCCTTGTGCGGGGCGATGGCCCGCTGCAGCTCGAAGATGTCGATGGTCGACTCCTTCGGGAGCGGGCTCTGGACGATCACCCCGTGCACGTTCGGGTCGGCGTTCAGCTCGTCGATGACCGCCAGGGCCTCCTCCTGGCTGATCGTGGCCGGGAGGATCCGGTCGAACGCGCGCATCCCAGCTTCGGCTGCGGCCTTGTTCTTCATCCGGACGTACATCGCGGAGGCGGGGTCTTCGCCGATCAGGACGTCGACGAACCCCGGCGTCACCCCCCGGTCGGCCAGCGCCTTGACCCGCTCGGACACCTCCGACCGGACCTGGGCCGCGATGGCCTTCCCGTCGATGATCTTCGCCGCCACCGGGCCAGCTTAAGGGTCGGAGGCGTTCAGTGCCGGAAGTGGCGGCGGCCCGTGAACACCATGGCCATCCCGTGCTCGTCGGCCGCGGCGATGACCTCGTCGTCCCGGATGGAGCCGCCCGGCTGGATCACCGCGGCCACGCCGGCCTGGGCCGCCCGGTCGAGCCCGTCACGGAAGGGGAAGAACGCGTCGGACGCCAGGCACGAGCCGCGGGCCTTCTCCCCCGCCTGCCGGCCCGCGATGTCGACCGAGGTCAGCCGGTTCATCTGCCCGGCGCCGACGGCGACGGTGGCCTGGCCCGAGGCCAGCACGATGGCGTTCGACTTCGCCCTGGCCGCCACGACCCAGGCGAACAGCAGGTCCCGCCACTCCTCGGGCGTGGGCTCCCGGGCGGTGACCACCTTCATGTCAGAGGGTCCCTCCACGATCGTGTCCATGTCCTGGACCAGGGCGCCTCCGTCGATCGGCCTGATCTCGAGACCGCCGGGCGCGGGCAGCCGCGCGCGCAGCACCCGCAGGTTGGCCCTCTCCCCGTAGGCCGCCAGCGCACCCTCGGTGAACGCAGGCGCCACCACCACCTCGGTGAAGACGCCGGCCATCGCTTTGGCGGCGTCCCCGTCGACCTCCCGGTTGAACGCCACGATCCCGCCGTAGGCCGAGACCCGGTCGCCCTCCAACGCCCGGAGGTACGCCTCGGCCAGCGTCGGAGCCAGGGCCACCCCGCACGGGTTGTGGTGCTTCACGATCACCGACGCCGGCTGGTCGAACAGGGCCGCCAGGGCCCGGGCGGCCTCCGCGTCGAGCCAGTTGTTGTACGACATCTCCTTCCCCTGGAGCACCTCGGCACCGCCCAGGGGACCGAGGCCGGCCCCGGCCGCGTACAGGGCGGCCCGCTGGTGCGGGTTCTCCCCGTACCGCAGCGTGGCCAGCCTCGTGAACGAGGGCTCGACGGCCTCCGGGAGCTCGTGCTCTTCGGCGTCCCGACCGGTC
The DNA here is from genome assembly GCA_036395815.1 of Actinomycetota bacterium. Taxonomy (GTDB): domain Bacteria; phylum Actinomycetota; class UBA4738; order UBA4738; family UBA4738; genus DASWCX01. Next base: position 14,060 of record DASWCX010000042.1, read on the forward strand.
CCGGACCCGGACGGCCCACTCAGCCACGCCCCGATCGCGCCGTCGTAATCGGCCGTGTGGGCGAACGCCGTCCGGGCCAGCCGGAGCCGCGTCTCCCGCGAGACCCCCCCGCCGTCCCGGATCTCCTCGAGGACCGGGGTGTAGTCGTCCGGCCGGACGACCACGGCCACCGACTCGAAGTTCTTGGCCGCGGCCCGGACCATCGCCGGCCCGCCGATGTCGATCTGTTCGATCGCCTCCTCGAACGCGGCCCCGCGCTCGACGGCCTCACGGAACGGATAGAGGTTGACCACCACGAGGTCGAACGGCCGGATGCCGTGCTCTTCGATTTGCGCCATGTGGCCCGGCTTCCGCTTGTCGGCCAGGATCCCGGCGTGGATGCGCGGGTGCAGCGTCTTCACCCTGCCGTCGAGGAGCTCGGGGAACCCGGTGACCTCGGAGACGGGCGTCACGGGGACGCCGGCCTCCCGGAGCTCCCTGGCCGTGTTCCCCGTCGAGACCAACTCCACGCCAACCTCGACCAAGCTCTGGGCGAAGGGCACGAGGCCGCCCTTGTCGGCCACGGCGACCAGGGCCCGGCGCACCGGCAGGACGGCGGTCACGACTCATCCTCCCCCAAGATGTGGACCCGGCGGCCTTCGACCTTCAGCCTGCCCTCGGCCATCAGGCGCGCCGCCCTCGGGTACAGCCGATGCTCCACCTCCTGGATGCGCCTGTGCAGGGTCCCCTCGTCGTCGCCGGGCAGGATGGGTACGGCCTCCTGCAGGACGATGGGCCCCTGGTCGACCTCCTCGACAACGAAGTGGACGGTCACCCCGGTGATCCTGGCGCCCGACTCGAGGGCGTCGCGGACGGGGTGAGCTCCCGGGAACGCGGGGAGAAGGGACGGATGGACGTTCAGCCATCGATCCTGGAAGGGCTTGAGCACGACCGGTGTGAGGATGCGCATGTAGCCGGCGAACAGGACGAACTCGATCCCCTCGTCCTCGAGGAGCCGAAGCAGCGCCTCGTCGTGGGCCTCCCGGGTCTCGTACCTGCCGGGGTCCAGCACGAGGGCCTTCACGCCCCGGGCCCGGGCGCGCTCCAGCGCCACTGCTCCAGCCCGGCTCGATACGACCAGCACGACGTTCGGACCGACGTCGGGGTCGTCGAGGAGCGCCTGAAGGTTGGTGCCGGCGCCGGAGACCAGCACCGCCATTCGGACGTCCACGGGCGGGCACCCTAGACGGCGGTGGAACCCGGTGTCAAACGACCGGCGTACGCTAGGCGTCGTGCCGGAAGGGGGAACCGAAAGGACCGTCGCGCGCCCCGGCCGATGCGCGAACCATCCGGGAGTGGTGGAGGCGGCGTCGTGCGCCAGGTGCGGGCGACCGCTGTGCCTGGCCTGCGCCGTGCCGGTTCGGGGAGCCGTGTTCGGACCGGAGTGCCTGCCGCTGGTGCTGGTCGACGTCCCCGTCCAGGAGCATCCGCCGGCGTTCGTCCTGCCTCGAGGGGACGCCCTGGCCGCGCTCGGCTTCGCGCTGGTGGTGGCCCTCTCGATCCTCCCGTGGTCGAAATTCGGGGACGCCTCGGGGGCCCTGGACGCCTGGACGAAGCACTGGTCCCTGCTGGCGGTGGCCGGCGCCACCGTCGGACTCGTGCTCGCCGTGGCGTTCTGGACCAGGCCACGGGACCCTCGGCTCGAGGCGAGCCTCTATCTCGTGCTCGCGGTCACCGTGGGATGGGCGGCCTATCTTCACCGTCAGCATCCGCCTCCGCTGTCCTCGCCGTCGTTCGTGCCCGTGGTGGCCATGGCCGGGGCCGCCCTGGCCGCCCTGGCCGCCGCGATGAAGGCCGCGGCCCTCCTGCGGGCTCGCTGGACGGGGCCCTGAAGGGCCGTTCGACCTCCTCTCGGGCGCCCTCGGCTAGGCGTCGTCGCGGAGTCGCGCTCCTTGACTCGGGTGATGCCCTGCTGAAGAATCGGCAAGGGTCGCGAGCGACGCGTCCCACAGTGGGAGAGGAGGGGCACGGATGGCGCAACGATCCACGTTCGACATGTCCAAGCTCACCACGGCGGACAGGATCCTGCTGGGCGCGGGGGCGCTCTTCTTCATCGACACGTTCCTGCGTTGGCAGAAGTTCTTCTGCATCAAGAGCGTGTTCATCAGTGGGTGCGCCACCGCCTCGGCCTGGAACGGCAACGGCTCCTTCGCCGGCGTCCTGGCCGCGTTGTTCTCCCTCGCGCTGATCGCCTGGATCATCCTGCACGTCGCCGGGGTCAATCTCGAGTTCGGCGTTCCGGCGTCCACGATCGCCTCGGTGCTGGTCCTGGGGACAATCCTGTTCGCCCTCATCAAGTTCCTGTTCGTCATCGGCAACCACAGCTCGTACGGCGCGTGGCTCGGGCTGATCCTGGCTCTCGTCATCGCGTACGGCGGGTACATGAAGATGCAGGAGCCGAAGACCGCGGGTTCGGCCCCCCCGGCCATGGGCGGCCCTCCCCCGCCACCTCCCGCGTAGCCGGGCACCCACCCCGTCTCAGGAAGGACCCGCCGGGGTGTCGCCTTCGTCTGGCGAAGGCGTGGCCGTGCCGACCGCCTGTTCCGGAGGTGACGGCCCGTGGGCCAACGCGCCCAGGGTCCCGCCGGTCACGCCCCAGGCAAACGCCAGGAGGATGGTCCCGACGGGGTCCGGCCCGAGCCGGAACACGGTGGTCGACGCTCGGCCCAGCCCCGGCCCCACCGAGCCGGCGATCGAGGCCAGCACGACCAGGATCGCCGCGAGGGCGCCGAACACCATCCCGGCACCGGCCCCGACCCACGCGGCCTCGGCCCGGGAGGTCGAACGGGAACGAGCCGCCGCATGGATGCCGCCGATGACGGTGGCCACCACCGGGACGGCGAAGAACAGCAGGTAGCCTGGCGGGGCAGGCCCGCCGGGCACGGCCGACACCAGCCGGCCCAGGGAACCGCCCAACGTGCCGCCGCCGGAGGGGAAGTGGCGGTAGGAGAGCACACAGACCGCGCTCGAACCGAACTGCCCCAGGCACGACCCCATGGCCGCCGACAGGACCCAGGCGGCCATGTTCGGCGCCGCCAGGGCGGTCAGAGCGATCAGGGTGACCCCCCGGAGCGAGCCTCGACGGAGCACCGCGTCGAAGTACGCGCGCGTCGAGTCGGGGTGCACAGCCCCGAGGATCAGCAGTCCAACGAATGAGAGCGCCATCCCCAGGACCAGCATCCGCCACCCGCCGGCCAGGGCTGCCCGGACCCGGGCGTCCCGGTTGGCCGCCGACGCTTCCCGAGCGGGGGCTCCGGCTCGGGTGCCGGTCGCACCGTCCCGGGCGGCCGTTCGGACAGCTCCGCCGAATCCCGCCGCCGCTGCCAGGACCAGCGGCCAGACGAACGCGCCCACGATGGACGGATGGATCGACACGTCGAACGGGACGACCACGTTCGTCGGAAGGTGGATCGAGAAGTGGATGGCGGTCGTCGCGGCCAGGGAGGCCAGCGCATACGGAGGTGCGACCTTCATCCCGTCGACGCCGATCCGCAGGACCGAGCCATCGGCGCCTCCCCGGGCCCGGGCGGCCACCCGGGCCACCGCGCCCCCACCCAGGGCCAGCAGCCACACCGCCAGGGCTGTGCCCCCCAGAAGCGCGAGGGCCAGCGTGATTCGGAACGAGGCCTCGCCGCCGGCCGATCCGAACACCATGCCGACGTGATGGAACCACAGGAAGGCCACGCCGCCGATCCGGGCGGTCAGCGACGCCGGCGGCCGCCGGCCGCCGGAGGCGGAATCCGCCAGGAAGGCCAACCCCTCCGCCAGGACCGCCGTCCCGGCCACCGCCACCACGGCTCGAACCACCGCCGTGCCCCAACCCACCGTGAACGACCGGCGGGCGCCTGCCCTGGCATGGCGGGCCGCCCTCGACGCGGCGCCGGGCCCGGGCTCGGCCTGCGGGTCTTCCGATGGACGGTCTTCGGCCAAGCCCGTCAGCGCACGAGGACGAAGAGCCGGAGGGTGCCGGCGTCCGCCGTGGTGGTCATCGTGATGACGAACGCCTTGACCGGCTTCAGGTTCGGATCGACCCGCCGTTCGAACTCCCTGCGTCCCTCCGGCGGGAGCGCGTCTCGGATGGCTCCGGCGATGCCCTGCACGTCGAAGTATTCGACGGTCCCGGCGTCCTGCCCGGCTCCCTGGAGCGCGTCGCGGAACGTGGCCGAGTCTCCGATCCGGCCCTTGCCGCCGTGCGCGTCGAGCGCGGCCTTCACCGCGTCTCGGCTCGACGCGATGATGGTCATGCCCTTCACGGTGGCGTACGCGGGCTCCACCCCAAGCGACGCCAGGTCGGGCTGGGAGAGCCAGTTGATGGTGACCTTCCCGAAGGGAGCCGCCTGGTAGCTCTCCTGCTGCCAGCTCCCGCCGGCGTCCCCGGTGCCCTGGGCCAGCCCCTGCGACACCATGCCCCGAAGCTTGTCCAGGAACCGGTTCGCGCTGGCCGGATCGTCCGTCCCGACCAGGGCGGCGACCATGGGGATCTTGCCGGATGTGCTCGGCCCCGCCACCAACCCGGCGTCGCCGGTCAGGTGCGCGATCAGGCCATTCGAGCCGGTGAGCCCGAGGCGATCCAGGGATGCCCGGGCGCCGGGGTCCGCCTTCTCCGCCTGGCTCACGTAGTCTCGAAGGGTTCCGTCGAACCCAGTCGTGGCGATCATCGCGAAGGCGTCCTCCGGGGCCCACTCGAGCACCGTGTTCGGGTGCGAGGGCGCCGACAGGGCCCGCCGCTGATCGGCGGTGAGCTTGCTCGAGTCGATGTTCACCGAGACCTGGGCGGCGATCCCGTTCGACTCCGCGCTCAGGGTCATCCCAACGCT
>DASWCX010000043.1:0-2683 GCA_036395815.1 Actinomycetota bacterium
CCGTCTTCAACCTGCTGACCAACCCGTTCTGCTCCTTCATCCGGGCCCACCCCAGCCTGGCCGTCCGGAACGAGCCGACCACCCAGTGCGGCCTTGCCTTCTACAGCGTGCTGGAGCCGTTCCTGGTGAAGCTGAAAGTGGCGGTGTTCACCGGCTTCGCCCTGGCCCTGCCCGTGGTCCTGTACGAGGCGTGGATGTTCGTCACGCCCGGCCTGATGCCCCGGGAGCGGCGGTTCGCCATCCCGTTCGTGGTCTCCTCCCTGGTCCTGTTCGCGATGGGTGCGCTGTTCGCCATCTGGACCCTGCCCAAGGCCCTGAACTTCCTGCTGGGGTTCGCCGGGACCACCAAGCTGTTCGCGGTCCTGTCGATCGAGAAGTACCTGGGGTTCGTCACCCTGCTCATCCTGGCCTTCGGGCTGAGCTTCGAGTTCCCGCTGGCCCTGATCTCGCTCACGTTCGTGGGGGTGCTGTCCAGCCGCCAGCTCCGGCACTGGCGGCGGCATGCCCTTCTGGGGATCGCGGTGTTCGCGGCGGTGATCACCCCCAGCCAGGACTGGTTCACCATGACCGCGATGATGGTTCCCCTGATACTCTTCTACGAACTCGCGATCCTGGTGTCTCGGCTGCTCAAGAAATAGGAACGAAAGGGTTCGCCGTATGGCCATCAAAGGAAAGACCAAGAGCCGAAGCCGCAGGGTGGTGGCGATCCCGCCTCGGCCGCCCGTCTACGTTCGGAAGCCGCCCATCTGGAGACGACGGATCTTCTGGGCCGTCGTTGCGGCGCTGGTCGTGATCGGGGCCGTGACCGTGACCACCATCTCGCTGAAGAACAAGCACCGGCGCGACCTCAAGCAGAAGACCATCGCCGCGGTCAACTCGTTCGCCACGCAGATCACGTCGAAGTTCCCCCCGGCGCCGGACTCGCAGGCCCAGCCCCCCACCGGCTACCTGATCTACCCGACGGTCAGCAAGGACCTGGGAGACGTGGCCAGCGGCAAGACCAAGGCGGCGGACGCCGAGACGAAGGGGAAGAGCCTGACCAGCTCGGCGAAGGCATCGGCCGACGCCATCAAGGCCCTCAACGTGTTCAAGATCATCCCCGAGGACGCCGACTACGGCCCCACGAAGAGCATCAACGGCCAGGGCGCCACCCGCCTGGAGGCGCAGGAGGGCCGGAACCGGATCGTCCACGCGTTCACGGTCTACGAGACGGTCGGCGCCCTCATGACGCAGGCGGGGAAGACCACGGATGATGCGGCCAGGAAAGCGATCGTCGACGACGCCAGGCAGCTGGTCTCCGAGGCGAACGCGCTGTTCCAGGAGGGATACCAGAAGCTCATCAACCTGAAGCAGGAGCTCGGCGTCCTCAGCCAGACCCCGTTCAACCCGGGGCCGTCCCTCGGCGGCGGCTAGCGCCCGGCCGGCGTCCGGACCACCGTTCGAGGAGGCACCGTGCGGGTCGCGGTCGTGGCCAATCCGGCGTCGGGCCGGGGCAAGGGCGGGAAGCTCATCCCTCGGGTCGAGGAGACCCTGTCCGCGCTGGGCGTCGATCACACCATGCTGATCAGCCGGGACGGCTCCGACCCGGAGCGGCTGGCCCGCCAGGCGGCCGAGGATGGCGCCGGCGTGGTCGCCGCTCTCGGAGGCGACGGCCACGTGGGGAACGTGGCCAACGGCGTGATCGGGACGGGCGCGGCGCTGGCGGTGATCCCCGCCGGGACGGGGAACGACTTCGCCCGCCACATCGGCCTCGACCGGAAGGACCCCCTGGCCGCCACCCGGCTGCTGGCCGACCCGCGGACCCGGCGGATCGACGTGGTCAGGGTCCGGACGTCCGAGGGCGAGCGGTATTTCGTCAACGTGGCCGGCACGGGCTTCGACTCACAGGTGAACGAGCATGCGAACGGGGTGACCTTCCTGAAGGGGACCCCGAAGTACATCTACTCCACATTCGTCACCCTGGCCCGGTTCACCCCTGGTCAGTTCCGTATCAAGGTGGACGGGCAGGAGCGGACGTTCCCCGGGATGCTAGTGGCCGTGGGCAACGGTGAGTCCTACGGCGGGGGGATGAAGGTCACGCCGGGCGCGCGGTCGGATGACGGGGTGCTCGACCTGTGCGTGCTCGGCGCGGTGTCGAAGTTCACCTTCGTGAAGACCTTCCCCAAGGTGTTCAGCGGACGGCACGTCGACCATCCGAGCGTCGAGATGCTGCGGGGCAGGGAGATCGAGATCTCGGCCGAGCGGCCGTTCGAGGTCTACGGCGACGGTGAGCGGTTCGGCCGGCTCCCGGCCACGTTCACCGTGGTTCCCGACGGGCTGTCCATCGTGGCGCCTCCGCCTCCGACTGCGGCGGCCGGGTGAGCCCGGACAGGCGAAGCTCGAACCGAAAGGGGTGCTCATGACCGAGGGAGTGCTGCTGCTCCACGCCTTCCCGCTCGACGCGTCGATGTGGGAGCCGCAGGTGCGGGCGGTCACCGGAGTGCCCGTGGTGGCCCCGAACCTCCCGGGGTTCGGCGGCGCTGCGCCGGCGGGACCGGTGATGACGATGGACGCCGCGGCCGACGCCGCCGCGGAGGCGGCCACCGCGGCCGGGCTGGACCGGGTCGTGGTCTGCGGCCTGTCGATGGGCGGGTACGTGGCCCTGGCGTTCTGGCGCCGCCACCGGGACCGGGTTGCGGGGCTG
>DASWCX010000044.1:0-5839 GCA_036395815.1 Actinomycetota bacterium
GAGATCACGCTCACCGACACCGAGGAGTTCTATCGGTGCTCGGTGGTCGGTCACAAGTAACGGGAGCACCCATCATCGAAGGGCAACCGCGCCCAGCCCCCGGAATCAGAGGCTGGGCGCGGTCGTCGTCACCGGGCCGACGTCCACCGAGTCGGGGTTCAGGCAGCCCGACGTCGTGATCACGTTGGGGGCGCGGTTTCCGGGAAGGGTCACCCTGGCCTGGTCGAACTGCGTGCACCCCGTGGTCGTCGTCACGTCCGACCAGTAGCTGACGAAGTAGAGGGACTTCCCCGGCCTCACCAAGATGTGCTGCGGGGTCCCGTTGATGTCGGCGAACCCGCCATGGTGCAGCTGCAGGTTCACCCATCCGCTCGGCCCGTGGATGGCCATCCCCGGGTAGCCGAACGACGTACACGGCGACCCGGACACGTTCTTCGCGCGCCACACCGACTTGATGGTCCCGGCCGCGCCCCTGCTGTCGACCGATACCTGCATCCCGGCGCTCGAGCACAGGGTCGGCCCGGGGGGCGAGGTGGAGGGCGACGGGGAGTGGATGGGCGATGGGGAAGGAGTATGGCCGGGGGTCACCGGGCCCCCCTGGTGGCGCAGCGCGAGCGCTGCCACCCCGATCCCTCCGGCCGCGATCACCAAGGCAAGGGCGGCCGTCCCCACCCGGCGGTGCCGCTCCCGGACCGAGCGCCGGTGGCGGAGCTGCTCGAAGGCGTCCGGATCCTCGACCTGGCGGGCCGTGCGCTCCATGAGGTCTCGCAGCTCACTCATCGTGTTCCTCCAGCACGGCTCGCAGCGCCGCCCTTCCCTGGTGCGCCAGCACCCGTGCCGTCGCCGGCTTGACCGACAGGAACGAGCCCGCCTCCTCCGAGCTGTAGTCCAGCAGTTCGGTCAGCACCACCGCGGCCTGTTGCCTGGGCGGCAGCATCCTGAGGGCCCGCATCAGCCGGTCCCGCTCGTCGCTCTCCTCGAACTGGTCCGGATGGGGGGCCAGGCCGACCCCGCGGCGAGCGGCGAGCTTGGCCCTCCGGTACCGGCTGCGGAAGCCGTTCATCGCCGTCCGGTACAGGTAGCCGTTCCGGTTCTCCATCCCCTGGACCCGGTCCCACCGCTCCCACAGCTTCAGGAAGGCGTCCTGCATCAGTTCCTTGGCCTCTTCCCGGCTGCCGGTCATCAGGAACAGCGCTCCCTGGAGTCGAAGGTGCTCGGTCCGAAAGAACGTCTCGAAGTCAGACGAGGCATCGTCGTTCACGGGCTCGTGCCGCTCCATCAGCTGGTTCGCCATGTCGGGCCATCAACGCCCGGGGAGGCCGGTTCGTTCACCGACCCCCCCGGATCCCTCGAGCGACACCAGTATGCGTCCCTCGGAGCCGGTCACGAGGAGCCTCAGGCTGGTCCCCACGTGAGCCCGCCGTCGTCGGTCTTCCACAGCTCCCCGGCGTGGCCGCGACAGCAGATCGCGGCCGGCCCGTGGATCACGTATCCGACCTGGTCCGTGGTGAACACCACGTCGTTCCAGCCCATGCCCCCGTCGCCCAGGTCCACCTGCGTGGTCCACGTCTTGCCGCCGGCGTTGCGGTAGATCCAGGTTCCGATGGAGAAGGACGCGGCCACCAGCGTTCCGTCCGGCGCCGCGGCCAGTTGCGTGGTGATGCCGTAGAGCGGCATGGCTCCCGCCGAGGACGTGGTCTGCCCGTTGTCGTTCGACCGCAGGGCGAGCTTCGCGGCCTTGCCGAACCCGATGTTCCCCTGGCACAGCAGGGCGACCTCGGTGTCGGAGATCGGGGCGACGCTGGTCAGGGTCTCGCCGTTCGCGGGGTCGCAGGGGTCCGGTCGAGAGCTCCACGTCTCGCCGTCGACGGTCACGTCAAGCACGTCGGGGGCGTCGATCAGGCCGGCGGGGACGGCGAGGTACGCCACCATCCCATGGACCGCCAGGACCACGTTGTCGAAGCCCGACGTGGCGGGCAGCGTGAGCGACACCTGTGTCCACGACCCCTGGCCGGGCGTGGTGCGCCACAGCGTGATCGGGTAGCTGCAGGTCCGGCCGAACCGACATGGCGAGACGACGGCGTAGACTCCGTCGGCGTCGCCGGCCAGCGCCAGCACGAGATGGCCGCCCCCGGGGGGCGCCTGCCGCTGCCAGGTGGCCCCGCCGTCGCCGGTCGCCCACAGCGCGGGCTCGAACGCCCATCCGTGGAGGTCGTCGGCGAAGCGGACCTCGGTCACCCCGGTGGCCTGCTCCAACGTCACCGGTGCATTCATGGTCCCGAGCCGGTCCCACGTCCCACCGCCGTCCGTGGTGCCGAGGACGGTGGCGCAAGTGGAAGCGCCGCACGGGGCGGAGCCGAGCATCCAGCCGTGCTCCGGCGACACCCACGAGACCGACTGGGCATGGAAGCTGGTCGGGATGGCGGAAGCCGAACCGGGCGCCGCGGATGCGGCGGCCGGGCCGAAGAACCCGACGGTCATCAGGACGGCAACGCACATCGACGCGGCTGCGGCGATCTTGGAACGGCGCATGCTTCGTACCTCCTCTACTCGACGTGAAGAACGGTCGTGTCCTTCATCCGAGCCATGAACGCACGAGCCGGCGTTTCGTTTAGCAGCCGCCGGGCATCGCCTGGAGCCGCAACGATTGGTATCGTCGCGGCTCCGGATGGAGAAGGAGGTTCGAACATGGGACTGCTAGACAAGGCGAAGCAGGCGGCGCAGCAGGCGGCCGAGGCGGCCAAGAAGGGGACGGCCCAGGTCCAGGGCAAGATCGAGCACGCGCAGACGAAGAAGAAGGCCGACGACCTGGCTCAGGAGCTCGGGTACCTGATCGTGCGGGAGCGGACCGAGGGCGCGGCGGCCGGCGCGGAGGCCGACCGGCTCGTCTCGGACATCGCGGCGCTCCAAGCCGAGCTGGCGGCGGCCGACGTCAAGCCCGAGTAGAGACAGGTCTGTCCGGTTCCGGACAGACACTCCTCCGCGCCCGGCGTAGCGTGTCCACGAGGACATCAGGCAAGGGGGGAAGGCCCTGTTCACTCTCGAGCAGGATGGAAACGACCGGATATTCAAGCTGAACGGCGAGCTCGACATCTCGAATGCCGGGGACATCGTCGAGCTGCTCGGACCGATCGCCAAGCAGCAGGGCGATCTTCACCTCGACCTCAGCGGGCTGAGCTTCATCGACAGCAGCGGCATCCACGCCATCGTCAAGGTGAGCAAGGAGATGACCGGATCGAGACGGCTCCTCCTGGTCTCCCCGTCCCCGCCGGTGGCTAGGGCCCTCCGCCTCGTGAGGGTGGACACCTTCCCCAACGTACAGATCGTCGAGGAGGCGGCCTCGACCTGAGCTGGCGCGCCTCCGGCACTCTTGATCCTCCCCCCTCGCCGAGGTATGTGCCGGGGGCGCGACCAGACCTCCTGAAGCGCCAACCGCCGTCGGAGGTCGTTCGAGGCGAGGCCGGCGGGAACGGACCCGCCGCTACCTGCCCGTTTTCTTGGTCTGCTTGGCGGCCCGCTTCTGTTTGAGGTTCTTCTGCGCGGGCTTCTTGCTGCTCTTGGTACCGCCCTTGTCCTTGGTCGCCACGTGTTCCCCTTCCAGCGAGTCGGGTCCGGCCGGACTCTATCACCGAGAATGGCGCATCAGTAGGCTCAGCGTCGAACCGAGGGCGCCCAGGTGAGCGGAAGTCCGGGGTCGGCGCCCACCTCGAGGTCCGTCCGTTCCCCGTCGGCCAGCCGGTAGTACCCGGCGCAGGCGATCATGGCGGCGTTGTCCGTGCACAGCTCGGGCGACGGGACCAACAGTTCCAGCGCGTGCTCGGCTGCCCGCTCGGCCATGAGATTCCGGAGTCGGGTGTTGGCCACCACGCCGCCTCCCAGGAGCACCTTGCGGACGCCCCGGTCGAGGGCGGCGGCTATGGTCTTCTCCACCTGGACCTCGACCAGCGCTTCCTGGAACGACGCCGCCACGTCGGGCGGCGAGATGTCCCGGCCCGCCGCCCGCTCGCCCTTCACGTGTCGGACCACCGCGGTCTTCAGCCCCGAGAGCGAGAAGTCGTACGTGCCCGACCCCGCCAGGGCGCGCGGGAACCGGATCGCGCGCGGGTCTCCCTTCCTGGCCAGGGCGTCGAGGGCCGGACCGCCCGGGAACCCCAGGCCCAGGAACCGGGCGATCTTGTCGAAGGCCTCTCCCGCCGCGTCGTCGAGCGTCTGCCCGAGCAATTCGTACACGTGGGGTTCGCCGACGTACACCAGCATGGTGTGGCCGCCGGACACCAGGAACGCGACATGGGGCTCGTCGATGGGACCGTGCTCGATGACGTTGGCGTAGATGTGCCCCTCGAGGTGGTTCACCCCGACGAACGGGACGTCCAGGGCCAGCGCCACGGCCTTCGCCGCGGCCAGGCCCACCAGGAGCGCGCCCACCAGCCCGGGCCCCACGGTCACCGCCACCGCGTCCACCTCGCCGAACCAGATCCCGGCCTCGGACAGGGCCAGCGTCAGCAGGGGATTGATGTTCTCCAGGTGGGCGCGGGAGGCCACCTCGGGGACCACCCCGCCGAACCGTTCGTGCAGGTGGGCCTGGCTCGAGATGAGGTTCGAAAGGACCCGGCGCCCATTCTCCACCACGGCGATGGCCGTCTCGTCGCAGGACGTCTCGAACCCCAGGACGCGCATGACGGCTCAGTGGGGCCGGATGCCCTCCGGCAGCCCCTGCATGATCCGCTCCAGCGTGGCGCGGTACTCGGCGGTCCGCACCTCGTCGGCCCACATGACCAGGGCGTCCTCGCCGGTCTCCTGGTAGTAGCCCTTCCGCACGCCGACCGGCCGGAACCCGAACCGCCGGTACAGGTCCTGGGCGCCGGTGTTCGACATCCGGACCTCGAGCGACACGGCTCGGGCGCCCATGCGGATGCCGTCGGTCACCAGCTCGTACAGGAGCCTGGTCCCGATCTTGCGCCGGTGATGATCGGGATCGACGGCGATGGTCGTGATGTGGGCCTCGTCGCCGTAGGACATGACTCCCCCGTACCCCACGACCTCCTTGCCGATCCGGGCCACCAGGTAGGTGCGGTTTCGAAGGTCGCCCATCTCCGACAGGAACAGGTTCGGGCTCCACGGACGCGGATAGACCTGCCGCTCGATCGCCATGACGCCCCGAAGGTGGCGCCGGCGCATCCGCTGGACGTCGAGCTCAGGCGCCTCTTCGACGCTGATCCCAGGCGATCTCCGCATCGGACTTCCTGACGTAGATGGGCTGCAGGTCGTAGATCCTGTCGTGCTCCTCGCGGAGGAACCGGGGAACGGCCAGCTCCACCAGCGCCTCCGCGGCGGGGAAGGCATGGGTCGCCGAGGCGGCCTCAACGTGGCTCCCCGCCTGCTCCAGTTGCTGACGGTACACCAGCGCCCCGGTGCCGACCAACAGGACCTCCTCGGGCCGGGCCTCGAGCTCCGCGGCCAGGGTATCGGGCGAGGCGGCCTCGAACCCGGTCTGGCGGGTGACCCCCCCGGGGACCGGCCGGTAGAAGGCGAAGAACACCTCCTTGCGCTTCGCGTCGACGGTGGCGCAGATCAGCCGCCGGCTGTAGCGGTAGGCGAAGGCGACGAGGTCGGGAGAGGCCAGCCCGATCACCGGGATGCCCAGGACCTGGGCGAGCGTCTTCGCCGTGGCGATGCCCACCCGCATCCCGGTGAACAGCCCCGGGCCGAGCCCCACGGCGATCCCACCGAGGGCCGAGGGTTCCAGATCGGCCCACCGCAGCAGCTCGGCGATGGTGGGGACGGCCACCTCGTGGCCCGTCCCGGGGCCCGACAGGAGCGCCGAGGCCACCAGGCCCTG
>DASWCX010000045.1:0-9835 GCA_036395815.1 Actinomycetota bacterium
CGCGGCCAAGGACGGCGGCATGTCGTGGACCACCAAGAGCGCGTCCGGCGCCGTGAGGGACATCAAGGGCGAGTACTCCCTGGAGCCGAGCGGCGACGGGACCAAGGTGACCTACCGCACCACGCTCGACCTGGCCATCCCGCTCCCCGGGTTCATGAAGCGGCAGGCCGAGAAGCAGATCGTGAACACCGCGCTGGGCGGACTGAAGAAGCGGGTCGAGAGCTCGAGCTGACCCTCAGGGCAGCGTGAGCAGGGACGCCCGGCGCCGGAGCACGACCCTTCCCCCGCCGGGCTCGATCAGGACCTCGGGCGGCCGGGGCCTGCCGTTGTAGGTGGAGAACATCGCGCTCGCGTAGGCGCCGGCCAGGCCGATGGCCACCAGGTCGCCCCGCTCGAGGGGCGGCAGCGGCGCCCGTCCGAACCGATCGGTCGATTCGCAGATCGCACCGTCCACCACCGCCTCCGACGGCTCCTCGTCGCCGGCCACGGGACGTCCGAGCGACGTGAGCGCGAACATCGGATGTTCGGCGCCGTACAGGGCCGGCCTGAGGAGCTCGGTCATCCCCGCGTCGAGGACCACCTGGCGGGTTGCGCCGTTCGCCCAGGCGTCGCCCCGGTCCCTGATGTGTAGGCCCCGGGCCACGACCCAGCCGGCCCGGGCCACGACGGCCCGGCCGGGCTCGATGGCCAGCCGGGCCGGGCGGCGCTGGCGGGGAACGGGATCCATGGCCCGGGCGAACGCCGCCGCGAATTCGGAGGGGGACGGGCCCTCGGAGAGGCCGGCCGGGAACCCGCCGCCGACGTCCAGCGTGTCGAAGTCGGGGAACCGGGGGCCGAGATCGAGGAAGCGATCGAGGACGCTCGCCACGGCCGACCCCCACGCCGCCACCGAGGAGAGCTGAGAGCCCACGTGGACGTGCAGGCCCCGCCAGCGGACGGGGCCCTTCGAGCCGCCGCCGGCGCGAATCACCCCCGGGATCTCGTCGGGAGCCACCCCGAACTTCGATCCGCTTCGGCCCACGGCCAGCCCGGCGAGCGTCTCGGGCTCCACCGCGGGATTGACCCTGATCAAGGCGTCCAGCCGGTCCCGGGAGGAGAGCTCCCGCGCGGCCACGTCGGCCAGCGCGCCGGCCTCGTCCTCGGACTCGATGCTGACCCACAGCAGGGGCCGCCCCTGGACGGCCAGCTCCACCGCGGCGCGGAGGTCGGCGGCGGCCTTGCCGATCCCCTCCAGGGCCACGCGGCCGGGCGGAAGGCCGGCCCGGAGGGCCAGGGCGATCTCCCCGCGAGATACAGCGGTGGCTCCGAACCCGTGTCCCGCGATGCGCCGGAGCAGGCCGGGGAGGCCGTTCGCCTTCACCGAATACAGCCGCTGCCAAACCGGGTCGGGGAAGGCGTTTCGGATCGCCCCGGCGTCGGCCTCGAGCTGCGCGCCGTCGTAGACGTAGAGGGGGGTCCGCATCCGCGCGGCCTCGGTCCGGAGTCGCCCGGCCAGGGTCGGGTCCAGGTCCAGCGCTGTCCGGGGGGCCACCGGCGTCTGCATGGGACATAGACCGTAGCAGGCGATCCTTCCGGCGCGGCTCGAGGGCCGAGGCTCAGTCGGGGGGGAGCTTCCGCCGGTACCGGGTCTCGTTCAGTTCGAACCGGTCCAGACGATCCAGCTTCGAGACGCCGTCCGCCCGCCACCCGGCCCGCTCGTAGAACCGCTGCGCGGGGACGTTCGTGACCAGCGTCCACAGGGTGACCTCCGTGTATCCCTGGTCCGCGAGGTCGCGGACGGCGTGGTCAAGCAGGCGCTGCCCGATCCCCCTGCCGACGAGCTCGGGGCGTACGTAGATCGCGTACACCTCGGCGGCGCCGTGGGCGTCCTCGTCGCGGGCGGGGCCCGTGCTGGCGAACCCGACCACCTCCCCGTCGAGCTCGGCGACCCACAGCCGGCGGCCCGGCGGGAGGTGGCGCACGTGGTCGGCGAACCGGATGGCGTCCCCCTCGACCGAGAGGTCGTCGAGCAGCTGGTCCGGGAGCTGGCCCCGGTACGCGGACTGCCACCCGTGGACCCGGATCGCCGCGGTGGCCCGGGCGTCCCCAGCCCGGGCGGGCCGGACGATCAGCCTGCCGGTGATGGGACCTTCGGCCGAAGACGGCTCCATGGCGTGCAGGGTAACCTTGAGGGCGAGTGCGCATCCTGCTGTTCACCGGCAAGGGTGGGGTCGGCAAGACGACCGTCGCGGCCGCCACCGCGGTGCGGTCCGCGGCAGCCGGCCGCCGAACCCTGATCATGAGCACGGATCCGGCCCATTCGCTGGCCGATTCCTTCGACATCCTGCTGACCCCGCACGCCCAGGAGATCGCTCCCAACCTGTGGGCCGAGCAGATCGACGCGCAGGACCGCCTGGAGGCGAACTGGCGGGACATCCAGGAGTACGTGATCAGCTTCCTGAACTGGGCCGGGGTGGACGCCATCGAGGCGGAGGAGCTCTCGGTGATCCCCGGACTCGACGAGATCTTCAGCCTCACCGACGTGAAGCAGCACGTCGACTCGGGCCGCTTCGACGTGCTGGTGGTCGACTGCGCGCCCACCGCCGAGACCCTCCGGCTCCTGTCGCTGCCCGAGGCGATGAACTGGTACATCGAACGGATCTTCCCGGTGGAGCGCCGGGTGGTGAAGACGATCCGGCCCCTGCTGTCGCGGATCACGTCGATGCCCATCGCCGACGATCGGATCTTCGCTGCCGTTGAGCGGTTGCACCGCAACCTCGACGGAGTCCGCCAGCTCCTGACCAACGACCGGATGTCGAGCGTCCGCCTGGTGGTGAACCCCGAGAAGATGGTGATCGCGGAGGCCCGCCGGACCTACACGTACCTCTCGCTGTTCGGCTACCGGGTGGACGCCGTGGTGGTGAACCGGATCATCCCGGACGAGGTGAACGATCCCTATTTCGGCAAGTGGAAGGACATCCAGGCCGAGCATCTCGAGACCGTGCGGGAGTCCTTCGAACCCGTCCCCATCATCACCGCGCGGCTGTTCGACCGGGAGATGGTGGGGCTCGATCTGCTGGCCGAGATGGGCCAGGAGCTGTATCCGTCGTCGGACGGGACCGAGCTCCTGCACCGGGACGAGCCGATCCGGGTCAGGAAGCGGGGAACCTCATACGTGCTGTCGATGCGTCTGCCGTTCGTCGATCGGTCGGACCTCGACGTGTTCCGCAAGGGCGACGAGCTGTACGTGCGGCTGGGGTCGTACAAGCGCAACCTGATCCTTCCCCAGGCCCTCCAGCGGCTCGACGTGCAGGAGGCGTCCTTCGCGGAGGACCGGCTCGAGGTGCGCTTCGCCAGGGAGCCGAAGGCCCCGCTGGCGGCAGGCACGGACGGGACGAAGGAGCGAGGGCGCGGTGGCTGAGGGCCGCCGGGCGCCGGGGACCGGGCAGGGTGGGCGCAGGCCGAAGGGTGAATCGCCGCGGCGGGTAGGAGGAGAAGCCCCTGCCCCGGAGTCGGGCTCAGTGAAGGAGGCGGCCGGCAGGGGGATGGCGGGAGAGCACCCGGTGTGCACGGTGGCGTTCTGCCCCATCTGCATGATGGTCACCACCATCGGCGAGCTCAAGCCGGAGCTGGTTGAGCACTTGCTGGCCGCGGGCCGGGAGCTGCTGCTCGCGGCGAGGGCGGTGATCGACGCCCGGCTCCAGACCATGGAGGAGGAGGAGCCCGCCTCGGGGCTCACGCGGATCGACATCGAATGACCGAGGGCCCCGGAGGAGAGGCTGGAGAAGGCCGCAGAGGGGAACGAAGGAGGTCTTGACGGTGACGAATCTCGACCGGGATCGCTTGCGGAAGCTGGCGGACTGGACGTCGGATGGCCTGCCCGTATCGAGCGTGTATCTGGACGTCGACGGGCACCGGTACCCGCGGAGGCAGGACTACGTCCAACGGGCCGAACAGCTGTGCCACCAGCTTCGCGCCCAGGCCCAGGAGCTCGACCGGACCGCCAGGTCCTCGGTGGAGGGCGACGCCGAAGGGGTGGCGGAGTTCGTCCGCGAGTTCGACCGGGGGCCCGCCCGCGGCCTGGCCCTGTTCTCCTGCTCGGGGGCCGGCCTGTGGGAGGCGGTCGAGGCTCCCCGTCCCCTGAAGGACCGGGCCACGGTGGCCGACCAGCCGCACCTGATCCCGCTCGAGGCGCTGGTCGAGACGTACGAGTCCTTCTGCACGGTGCTCGTCGACCGGGAGAAGGCCCGGATCTTCCTGGCGACTATGGGGCGGATCGAGGAGGAGTCGGACGTCTTCGACGAGGTGCCGGGCCGGCACGACCAGGGCGGGTGGTCCCAGTCGAGGTACCAGCGGCACATCGAGGAGCATGTCGGACGCCACCTGAAGCACGTCGCCGACGTGCTGCTCCGGTACTTCAAGCGCCGTGGGTTCGACCATCTGATCCTGGCCGGCCCGCAGGAGGTGATCCCCGAGTTCGAACGGCACCTCCACGACTACCTGGCCCGGCGGGTGGCGACCCGGATCGCCCTGCCCATGACCGCATCGCCCGCCGACGTGCTGGCCCGGTCGCTCGCCATCGAGGAGGAGATGGAGGAACGCACGGAGCGGGAGACGGTGGACCGCCTGCTGGCGGAGTCGGCGGCCGGCCGGGGCGCCGTCACCGGGCTGCCGGAGGTGCTGGCCGCGCTGAACGAGGGGCGGGTGCAGACCCTTGTGGTCCCATTCGGGCTGGAGTCGAAGGGCGTGCGGTGCTCGGAGTGCGGGCGCCTGGCCCAGCGGGGGAGCCGGTGCCGAACGTGCGGGGGCCCGCTCGAGCCCATCGCCGATGTGGTGGAGAGCGCCGTGGCGTCGGCCCTTCGGGCCAGCGCCCGAGTGGAGATGGTCTCGACGGCCGGGCCGGAATCGCTGGACGGCGCTCGGATCGGCGCGTTCCTCCGGTACTGACGCGGCCCGGCCGCGTCGGCCCGCTCGTTGCTGGCACACCCCGCACCCCCTACGCTCCACTCTCATGCCGGGACGGCTGGCCATCGGGGTGGACGCGGGAGGGACGAAGGTCGAGGGCCTCCTGGTGGACGTCGAACGGGACGATCCGATCCTCGAGCGGCGCCGGGTGGAGACCCCGGCCATGGACGCCGAGGCGGTGGCCCGGACCATCGTGGGCGTGGCCAGGGAGCTCAGGGCCGGTCGGAGCGACGTGGTGGCGCTGGGGGTGGGGGCGGCGGGGATGGTGTCGGTGGAGGGCGTGATGCGGTTCGCCCCCAACGTGGCCTGGCGGGAGTTCCCGCTCCGGGAACAGGTCGAACAGGGCGTCGGCCTCCCCACGATGGTGGACAACGACGCGAACGTGGCCGTCTGGGGGGAGTTCCGGTTCGGGGCCGGTCGGGGGACGACCGACATGCTCCTGGTCACCGTGGGCACCGGCATCGGTGGCGGGATCGTCTCCGGCGGGAGGCTGTACCGCGGGGCGCACGGGTTCGCCGCGGAGATCGGGCACATCATCGTGGAGCCGAACGGTCCCCGGTGCGGCTGCGGGAACCTCGGATGTTGGGAGCAGATGGCCTCGGGACGGGCCATCGACCGGCTGGGCCGGAAGGCCGCCGCCGAGCATCCCGAGAGCCCGCTGGCCCGGCTGGTGTCGAGCCATCCGGAGGGGCTGGTTGGACCGGCGGTCACAATCGCAGCGGGGGGCGGCGACCCGGTCGCCACCGGCGTCCTGGCCGAGGTGGGCCGGCGCCTGGGGGAGGGGATCGCCGGCCTGGTGAACGTGCTCGACCCCGACGTCGTGGTGGTCGGGGGCGGTGCGATCGAGGCCGGCGACCTGCTTCTGGAGCCGACCCGCCGAGCGTTCGCCGGCGCGGTGGAGGGGCGGTCCCACCGGCCCGAGGTTTCGATCCTGCCCGCCACGCTGGGGAACGACGCCGGCGCGGTGGGGGCGGCGGACCTCGCGTTGCGGGAGGCCTCGTGACCGGGCGCGCGCTGAAGATCGGGCTGATCCTCCCGATGTTCTCCGGGGACGCCCAGAAGGTCATGGGCGCGGCCCGGGCCGCGGAGGAGCTCGGGTACGACGGCGTGTTCGCCTTCGACCACTTCTTCCCGCCGGGTGCCCCCTCGGACCGGCCGGCCCTGGAGGCCTTCACCACGCTGGCGGCGGTAGCGGCTGCCACCGAACGGGTCCGGCTCGGGACCCTGGTGACCCGGGCCGTCCTCCGGCCTGTGGGCCTGGTGGCGAAGATGGCCGCGACGGTCGACACGATCAGCGGGGGACGGATGATCCTGGGGATCGGCACCGGCGACCCCATCGACGAGCCCGAGCATCACGCCTTCGGCTTCCCCAACCTGACCGTGGCCGAGCGGCGGACCAACCTCGCCGAGTCGATCCACGCGCTCAAGGCCCTGTTCCGCGGCGAGACGTTCGACGGAGGCGCGCGGGTTCCGCGGCTCCAGGGCCCGCTGCTGCCGCGGCCCCCACAGGCGGGCGGGCCGCCCATCTGGATCGGGGGTCAGGCCGATCCCGTGGTCCGGATGGCCGGGCGGATCGCGGACGGATGGAACGGGTGGGGGCTCCACCCTTCGACGTTCCACGGCAAGGTCGACCTCCTGTTCGACGAGGCGGCCGGCGCGGGGCGGACGGTCGAGGCCACCTGGGCCGGGATCGTGCTGGTGGGGGAGGACGAGGCCGAGGCGGAGCGCCTCACCGAGGCCCGGGCGAAGAAGAACATGGACGCCCTGGCATGGACCGGGCCGGCCGACCGCTTCGCCGAGTTCCTCCACACCCTGGCCGACGCCGGCGCATCTTGGGCCATCCTGGTGCTGGCCGGCCCCGGCGGCCGCCGCGAGCTCCTGGCCGACCGGGTGCTGCCCGGCCTGGCTTGACTCCTGGTTGACGGGGCCATCGGGCGCTGCGAACATTCCTCCTGTGATGAACGGCAGCAGTTTTCCGCACGGCGAACTGGTCCTTACCTAGACGGCGGGCACCCCTCGGTGCTCGCCGAGACCCCTCGCGCCGAACCCGGGCGGGGGGTTTTCGTTTCCCCGCTTTCGCAGGGTGAAAGGAGGAACCGATGGGTGAAGGCCACGACTTCAGGGAGATCGAGGCGCGCTGGCAGGCCCGGTGGGAGGCCGACCGCATCGACGAGATCGACGTCGACGCTGTCCGGCCGGAGGACAAGTTCTACAACCTGGTCGAGTTCCCCTACCCCTCCGCCGAGGGCCTGCATGTCGGGCACGCCTACACGTACTGCGGGGCAGACGTGTACGGCCGGTTCCGGCGCCTGCGGGGGCGGGCGCTGTTCCAGCCGATGGGGTTCGACTCCTTCGGCATCCACACCGAGAACTACGCGCTTCGGGTCGGGGAGAACCCGAGGACGCTGACCGAGAAGACCATCGCGAACTACCGACGGCAGCTGCGCCGGCTGGGCGCGGCGTGGGCGTGGGAGCACGAGGTGGTGACCAGCGACCCCTCCTTCTACCGGTGGACCCAGTGGATCTTCCTTCAGCTGTACCGGGCCGGCCTGGCGGTCCGCGAGGAGGCCCCGGTGGTGTGGTGCCCGTCGTGCAAGACGGTCCTGGCGTTCGAGCAGCTCGAGGGCGACCGGTGCGAGCGGTGCGGGACCCGGGTCACGGAACGGGTGATGAAGCAGTGGTTCCTGCGGATCACGGCGTACGCGCAGGATTTGTTGGACGGCCTGGACACCCTGGACTGGCCGCCGCTGTCGAAGCGTCTGCAGGCCGACTGGATCGGGCGGTCCGAGGGGCTGGAGGCCGACTTCGACGTGCCCGAGGCCGGCCTGACCCTTTCTGCGTTCACCACCCGGCCCGACACGCTGTTCGGGGTAACCTTCCTGGCCGTTCCACCCGGGCACCCCGAGCTGGGCCGGCTGGTCACGCCGGACCGGGAGGCCGGGGTGCGCGAGCTCGTTCAGTCGCAGGGCGGCCCACGCGTCGTCGGGCGGTGGGCCCGCGAGCCGCGCGGCGCGTTCACCGGGACGAACGCGGTCCATCCGGTGACCGGGGCGCCGATCCCCATCTTCGTCAGCGACTACGTGGTGGCCGGATACGGCACCGGCGTGGTGATGGGCGTGCCATCCCACGACCGGCGGGATTTCGAGTTCGCCCGGGCCATGGACCTGCCGGTGGTCCGGGTGGTGGAGCCACCCCGCGACGCTGGTGAGCCAGAGGAACCCTGGACCGGCCAGGGCACCCTGACCGGGTCTGGTTCGTTCTCCGGCATGCCGTCGGAGGAGGCCGCCGAAGCCATTTCCAACCAGCTGGAGGAGGAAGGATTGGGGCGCCGCGCGGTTCGGTACCGACTACACGACTGGCTGATTTCGCGCCAGCGCTACTGGGGACCTCCGATCCCCATCGTGTACTGCGACCAGTGCGGTGAGGTGCCGGTGCCGGAGGAACGACTGCCGGTGCTACTGCCCGACGTGAAGGACTTCCGGCCCACGGGGACCGGAGAGTCGCCGCTGGCCGCGGTCCCCGAGTTCGTCGACACCGCATGTCCGAACTGCGAGGGCCCGGCCCGGCGCGAGACCGACGTCTCGGACACCTTCCTCGATTCGGCCTGGTACTTCCTTCGGTATCCGTCCTCCGATGTGAGGGACCGGCCGTGGGATCCGGACCGCACGGCCCGCCTGCTGCCTGTGGACACGTACGCGGGCGGCCGGGAGCACGTCGTGCGGCACCACCTGTACGCCCGGTTCGTGACCCGGGCCCTGCACCACCTGGGGCTGGTCCCGTTCGCCGAGCCGTTCCCCCGCGTCGTCCTGCACGGCCTGCTGATCAAGGACGGGGCGAAGATGAGCAAGAGCCGGGGCAACGTGGTGAACCCCGACGAGTACGTGGACCGGGTGGGCGCTGACGTGCTCCGGATGTACCTGCTGTTCTGCGGCGACTGGCAGGAGGGCGGCGACTTCCGCGACGACGGCCTGGCCGGGATCGAACGGTTCGCCGGCCGGGTGTGGCGGCTGGTGAGCGAACCGCACGAGCCGGGACCGGGAGGCGTCGACCTGCGGCCCGTCGACCGGGCGGCCGCGGCCGTCACGGACCACCTCGAGCGGCTGAAGTTCAACACGGCCATCTCGGCCCTGATGGAGCTGGCCACGTGGGCCTCCAGGCAGAAGGCGCGGATGTCGGAGACCGAATGGGCTCGAGCGGCTCGGTGGCTGGTCCTGCTGATGGCGCCGTTCGCCCCCCACCTGTCCGAGGAGCTGTGGGCCCGCCTGGGCGGGCCGTATTCGGTGCACCGTCAGCCCTGGCCCGATCCGGATCCGGAGGCCCTCCGGGACGTGGACTTCACGCTGGTGATCCAAGTGAACGGGCGGGTCCGGGATCGGCGAACCGCCCCCAGAGGGGCCGGCCGGGACCAGGCCTTGGCGCTCGCGATGGAGAGCGAGAACGTTCAGCGCCATCTCGACGGCCAGCAACCGAAGGGCGTCGTGTTCGTGCCGGATCGGCTGATCAACCTGCTCGTCTGAAATGCCCGAACTCGGTGCCATTCGGCGATCAACGGTGTAGGGTGGCGCCTGCCCTAGCACCCTCGAACCGCGAGTTCAGGAGCCGATCGCGATGATGATCCGACATCCCCTTCTCGCAAGCTTGCTGGCCGCGGCCGCCTTGGTTTCTGGGGCGGTGATGGGCGGGTCCCCGACCGCGTCTGCGGCGGGCCAAGCGAGGCAGACCCGGGACACCATCATCCCGCCCACCATCACCGACTTCAACGGCGATGGGTATGCGGACCTCGCCGTGGCGGGGCTGAACGATCCGGCGGGTTCGGTCGCTGCGGCCGGCGGGGTGAACGTCATCTACGGGTCGGCCTCCGGCCTCCAGGCCACCGCCCCCGACGACCAGT
>DASWCX010000046.1:0-5591 GCA_036395815.1 Actinomycetota bacterium
ACGGCGTGGTCTATCACACGTACTCGCGCACCGCCCCGGACCGGTTCCTGCTCGAACCCTACTACGCCCAGCTGCTCGACCAGGTCCCCGACGGTCGCGGCGCGGACTTCCCGCTGCGCCGCCACGACGAATACTGACGCGCGGTCGCGGCGCCCGGTGCGCGAGAATCGGGGCCGTGGAGACCGCGACGCAGACGCTGCACCGGTTGACGTCCCTGACGTGGGAGTGGTACGAGCCCTCCCGCGAGGAGCCGGACCTCCTGTGGACGCCTCCCGTGGACGATCCGCGCGTGGTGCAGGGCCTCGAGGCGAACGACCTGGCTCGCTTCCCGTGGTTCTACAAGCGGTACGAGGAGCCTCTGCCCCGAGTGGCCCTCCCTCGTGACCTGCCGCGCACGACGGCTCCGGCCGTCGGCGTGCTCGCCGGCACCGTGGACCTCGCCCCAACCGGATTGGACCTACCGCACCTCTCTCGGTTGCTGCACCTGTCCGCGGGTGTGGTGCGAACGTGGGAGCGGGAGTACACGACCTGGCTGTTCCGCGCCGCCGGGTCGGCGGGGGGCCGCTTCCCCCTCGAGCTGTACGTGGCCGTGCCCGACGGCTTGGCAGCGCCCGCCGGCGTGCACTGGTACGACCCGCACGACCATGCCCTCGTGCAGGTCGGGCCGCCGCCGCGGGGGGAGGCGCCCGCCGTGGTCGTCACCGGGGTCCCGTGGCGCACGGGCTGGCGGTACCGCGAGCGTGGGTATCGGCACGTCTACTGGGACTCAGGAACCATGCTCGCTCAGCTGCTCGCGGTGGCCGACTCCGCGGGGCTCAGCCCGCGCTTGTACAGCCGCTTCCCGGACGCGGCAGTGGCCGCATTGGTCGGCGCGGACGGTGTGCACGAGTGGCCAGTGGCCGTGGTCGCCCTGGGCGACGGCGGGCCCGCGCTCGACGCGACCGGTTCGGCCGCCCCGGGCGACGTCGACGCGGCACCCCTCGAGTTCCCGCTCGTCACGGCGGCGCAGCGCGCGGGCGACCGCGACGCGCTCGGGCCACCGTGGGACGTCGGCGCCCCGGTCGATGTGGCCGCCGAAGCCAACGATCCGATGGAGACCGTCGTGCTCGCCCGCGGGTCCCAGCGCTTCATGGACCCCACCCGCAGCCTGCCGGAGAAGCTGCTGCGCACAGCCATGCCCGTGGCGCTGCGCGGCGTGCCCGTCCAGCACCGCGTCGTGGCCCACCACGTCGATGGGCTGGAGTCAGGTGTCTACCGCTGGCCGGACCTCTCGGCCCCGGTGCGCGCCGGCGACCTGCGAGACGAGACGTACCAGGTTTGCCTCGACCAGGGGCTGGCTCGCGACGCGGCGTTCGTGGTGGTCGCCGGGACCGACGTCGGCGCGCTCGACGACCGGGAGTATCGCGAGGCGCATCTGGCCGCCGGTGTGGCCATGGGCAGGTTGCACCTGCTCGCCTACGCCCTCGGCGCGAGCGCCAGCGGGATGACGTTTCTCGACAGCGAGGTCCCCGCGCTGCTGGGCGAGCAGCTGGACGGTCTGCTGTTCACCTGCGTCGGCGTGCCGGAATACATGTCGAAGCCCGGCGGCGCGCCCGGTGCCCCAACCGACGTACGCCTGGTGACGAAACGCTGACCAGGCCCATGAGACTAATTGGTGCCCCTTGCAGGAGCTTATTCGAACCTTCGGGGCCTACCGTCTGCTCCGGCGAAACCGCGCTACCAGTCCGGGGAGAAGCTGTGGCCGTCCGTCGTGAGCTGCCGAAGGTTCGAGCCATCCGCAGCCATCGTGTAAAGATCGTACCCACTGCCGGCAACGAGTCGCCGGTTGAAGATGATCTGCGAACCGTCGCGGGAGAACGCTGGCCAGTCATTGACGTAGGTGGCGCTCGAACTAGTCAGGTTGACCGGATTGCTCCCGTCGGCGTTCATCACCCAGATGTCGCTCCCTGGGTAGGTCCTTCGCTCGAAGACGATGCGTGAGCCATCGGGAGACCACCGGGGAAGGTAGTCATCCGTGGTGGTGAGCTCGGTGAGGTCCGATCCGTCGGGCTTGATGGTCCACAGGCTGTTCGGGGTTCCCCGAACGAAGACGATGCGGTCCCCACTCGGCGACCAGTCGGGCATGGTGTTGAACTCGCCGTCGGCGATGACCTTGTGGAGCCCGGACCCGTCAGAGCCTACGATGACCAAGCTGGTGGCGAACCCGGGCCCGGGCCCGACCGCGTCGAAGACGATCTGATGACCGTCCGGGGACCACGAGAACCCTTGGCGCACGTGCGCCCGAGGAGGGAGCGGGACGCGCCGAAGCCCGCTGCCGTCAGTGTTCATGATGCACAGGCATTCCTGGCCCCCGAGCCGTTGAAACAGGATGTGAGCGTGGTCCGGCGACCACCTCGGGGCTCGATCAGTGGTGTCGCCCGTCGTGAGCTGAGTCTCACCGGATCCGTCTGGGTCCATGACGTAGACGTGAGCGAAGAAGTCGCGATCGCTTACGAACACGATCTGATCCACGGGCGATGACCGCGCCGGACCGGATGTGTGGACGGGCGACCAACCGATCGAGAACGGGACCAGGAGAGCGAGGGCCACGAGCCGGGACAGCTGCCCCCGGAGGGACCTGCCCGCAGAAGGAGTTTCGGCGCAGGGCACCCGATGGGCACCGAGGAAGGAGAACCTGGGTTCCATGGGCTACTCTTCGACCCGCCCCGGGCCATCCTTGAAGGGATCTGGGCACTCCTCGTAGGCGGATGGACTCTCATGCAGGTGCGCGGTGCGGGGAATCGGTCGCTCCGGCGCTGCTATGAGGTGACGATGCGCATGTCGAGCCTCCGTCCGCCGGGTTGGACAGGTGCCGGTTCCTCCCTGAGCCTTACCACACGGTGGGTACACGGAGCGACTCCGGGACCCTCCCGGCCCACGCTCACGAGCCTGAAGGCGGTCCTGACCAGCGCGTTTGTGTGCGCCGGGGAGGATTCGAACCTCCGACCCGCTGCTTAGAAGGCAGCCGCTCTATCCCCTGAGCTACCGGCGCTCGGGCTGCGGGCCATTCTAGCGGGGGCCCACCCCCAAACCCCCTCAGCCTCCGTGGATATGGGGCTGCGCCACCGATTGGCCCAGCGCCACGGTCACGCAGTCGAAGCAGATGGCGGCCTGGCACGTCGACTCCTCGCAGAACTCGCAGCACTCGATGCTCGTCCCGCACTCGGCGCACTTCGTGCCCGGCTCCTCAGGCTCGCCCATGCCCGCCTCCCTCCCCATGCTGCAGCTCGATGGCCGTTCGCGCGGCGTCCGACCGGAGGAGCAGCCCCACCAGCCTCCCGTCCGACGTGGTCACCGGAGCGTTCTCCAGGTCGTGCTCGATCATGAACTCCGCCATCTCCACGATGGCCACGAACGGCCTGAACGTGCTCGGGCCCGGGCGCATCGCGGCCTCGATCCGCAGGGCCCCGTCGCCCTCGAGCTCCTTCGATCGCAGCAGGCCCAGCACCACCCGTTCCTCGTTCACCACCACGCACGCGTTCCAGCCGGCGGCGGCTCGGACTCGCTCCCGCACCTCCCCGAGGAGTTCGTCCATCCGGCAGGTCGGCACATCCGTGCGAGCAACGTCCCCGGCCCGGGGCCGAGAGGCGTTCGACCCCTCGGACGGCAGCCCCGCCGCCAGCCAGTCCAGCTTTCCGGTCACGTAGTCGTACACCTCAGTGAACCCCAGGCTTTCGAGCCGCCACGCGGCTCGTGGGCTGATGTCTCAAGCCGAATCCCAGCAGTACACGACCACCGGACGGCTCGGGTCGAGCACGTCCCGGGCGTCCTTCTCCAGCCGCCGTAGCGGCAGATTGATGGCCCCCGGCAGGTGGTCCTCCGCGTACTCGTTGGCCGGCAGCACCTCCACGAGCTGGGCGCCCCGGTCGAGGAGCCGGCGAAGCTCTTCGCGATCGATGTCCTGCGGCACGGTCCCTCCTCCGGTCACGGGTGCCGGAGGCCCCGGAACTCCAGGGCCCACGTCCACCGGTCTCCCTCCGGTGAATGCTCGAACCGCAACAGGCGCCCCTCCTCCCCGCCGGGCAGCAGCACGGGGAGCCCCACATGGTCGGGGCCCGGCCACAGGTCAGATCGAACCCCTTCCTCCAGCTGCAGCAGCGTCATTGGATGGTCGCCGGATCGCTCCAGGGGCGGGCCCCAGTCCTCGTCCGGGTCGAGCCTCCGGTAGCGGACGAACCGAGGCAGGGCGTGCAGCAGCAGGGGCTCGCCCGGCTTCGTCCAGGCCTTGCCGAAGAACCGCCACCGCTCGCCGTCCTTCGACGTCTCGACCGCCCAGGCGATCTCGCCTTCCATCGGCGTGGAGGCTACCTCGCTCGCCGCAGCGCCGCTCTGGCCGCGTGGTACCCGCACATGCCGTGGACCCCCCCGCCCGGCGGCGTGGACGACGAACAGAGATAGATGCCCTCGGCCGGCGTGGTGTACGGCGACCACCGTGGCGTCGGCCTGGTGAACAGCTGCCGGAGGTCCTGGACCCCGCCGTTGATGTCGCCCCCCACGCAGTTCTCGTTGTGCCGCTCGACCTCGGCCGGGGGCATCACGTTTCGGGCCAGGACCAGGTCCCGGAACCCCGGGGCGAACCGTTCGAGCTGTCCCTCGATCTGCCCGGTCATGTCCACGGTCGATCCGTTCGGCACGTGGCAATAGCCCCACACCGTGTGCTTGCCCTCGGGGGCCCTCGTCGGGTCGAATAGGCTCTGCTGGCCGATGAGCACGAAGGGCCGCTCGGGATGCTCCCCCCGCCACACCGCGGTCTCGCCCGCCGCGATCTCGTCGAGGGTCCCGCCGAGGTGGACGGTCCCCGCCGCCAGGCAGGCTTCGGCCTTCCACGGGATCGGCCCGTCGAGGGCCCAGTCCACCTTGAACACCCCGGGGCCGTAGCGATACCGCTCGAGGCGCGATCGGTACCGGGCCGGAAGCCGGTCCCCGGCGATCCGGGCGAGCTGCCGCGGCGTGACGTCGAACAGGTACGCCTTCGCGGAGGGGAGCTCGGCGAACGATCGGACCCGCATCCCGGTGCGGATCTCCCCCCCGAGCCCGCGGAGGTGGGCGGCCATCGCGTCGGCGATCCGCTGCGACCCGCCCTTCGGCACCGGCCACCCGGCGAGGTGCCCGAGCAGGCCGAGCGCCAGCCCGAACGCGGCGGTGGGGGCTTGCTCCAGGGGCAGGAACGAGTGGGCTCCCAGCCCCGCCAGCAGAGCCCGGGCCGGCTGGCCCTCGAACCGGGCCCGAGCCAGGGCGGCCATGGGCCGCAGGCCGGTGAGCCCGAACCGGGCCATCGCCACCGGATGGCGGGGGACGCGGAGGGGACCGAGGAGCTCCCGGACCAGGCCGTCGCCGGCCGATACGCCCGGGCCGAGGAGCCTGCGGTACGCCTTCCCATCTCCGGCGCCCAGACCGGTGGCCGTCTCCTCCAGAGATCGATGGAGCCGGACGGCCCGGCCGTCGTTCAGGGGGTGGGCGAGAGGAACGCCGGGATGGACCCATTCGACGCCGTGATCCGCCAGGGGGAGGGATCGAAGGAACGGGGAGGCCACTCCCAGCGGGTGGAAGGC
>DASWCX010000047.1:0-3402 GCA_036395815.1 Actinomycetota bacterium
CCGAGGACGCCCACAGCTGGGTGGAGGTGCTGTTCCCGGGCTATGGGTGGCTCCCGTTCGAGCCCACGCCAGGAGGGTGGAGGAGTCCACTGGCCACGGCCGGCTCCTATCTTTCGCCGCAGTCCCCGGGGGCTTGCCCCCCCTCCGAGCCTGGCTGCGCCGCGGTGGGCGAGACGACCACGGGGTCGGGGACGACGGGGGGCGGCCTGGGCGGCAAGCTTCAGCAGGTGGAGTTCTCGGTCCGCGACGACAGGGGGCGGGCCAGGAGGGGCGGCGTCGAGATCCCGGTCCCCGACACCGGGTACTCCATCCCCTACCGGCTCCTGTTCCTCGTGCTGCTGGCCCTGGCGGCGCTTCTTCTCATCACCGTCCCCATGGTCAAGGCCGCCTGGCGAAGGAGGACGGTGCAAGGCGCCCGGGATCCGGACGCGCTGGTGCTTCGGGCTTACCGGGTCTTCGACGGCGAAGCCGCGGACCTCGGCTTGGGGCGAGCGGACGGCGAGACCCTCGCCGAGCACCGCGATCGGCTGGCGGCCGCAGTCCCCTTCTCCGACGGGCATCTCGACCGCCTGACGATCGCGGCCATCCGGGCCGCGTATTCGGAACGCCCGACCACCGAGGTCGAGGCCCGCGCTGCCCTCCGCGACGCCCGGACGGCGATCCGGGACATCCGGTCCGATGCCGGATTGCTTCGGAGACTCCGAGGGGTGTACCGGCCGGGACTGTGACCCTAGCCGCGGCTCTGGGCGTGGGCTGCGGCCTCTCGCAGCGCCCTGACGAACCGATCCCGATCCTCCCGGAACTGGCCCACCTTGACCTCGACCCCGGTCGCGATCTCGTCGATGGCCACGAAGAATGCCAGCTGGCCCTCGCGGAGGGCGTCGAGGACCTCCTCGTTTCGCTTGGCCACCTTGAAGATGCTCACTCCGTCGGTGATGAGCTTCACCTCCGACAGATGCCGGTCCAGAGCGGCTCGCCGATTCAGGTAGTCCCAGGCCCGCCGGACCCGTTGGAGCGACATCCCCCCATCGAGCAGCGACTTGACCACCTTGAGGGCCACCAGGTCCCGGAAGGAGTACATCCGCGGGACCCCGGGCCGTCCCCCCGTTCCCTGGACGGATGGCGTGACCAGGTTGATCTGGTCCCAGTATCGGAGCTGGCGGGGAGTGCAACCGGTGAACTTCGTGGCCTGATGTGCGGTGAACCCCTCCATCCGACGCGCGCCCTCCGACGACTCGTCACCCACAAGCGAACCCGGCAGCCCGTCAGCTCGTCGAGGGGGAAGGTCCCGACATGCCCACGACGTTCACACCTCGGGGGAAGGTGAGCGTTGTTCTACTGCGCTGCGCGGTGCGGTGGCAAGTGCGCAGGATGATCGGGGCGCGCGGTCGTCGGTTCGTCGATGTGGCGTGGGTCGATGGTCCTACGGAATCACTGCGGAGGGGGCTCGGATGGCCCGCGCATGCGGCCGGACAGGCGGGCCAACAGGGCCGCGATGGAGAACCGGCCCGACTGTTGCATCGCCCGGACCTGGTCCCTGCCGAGCTGCTTCAAGTAGCGGTAGATCAGGAGCGACGAGACGAGCATCACGCCGAAGCCGGCGGCGGCGATCCACAGCGAGATGGGGAACAGCATCAGCATGACGAAGCCGGCCAGGAACGCGAGCGAGGACCACCGGATCCGCCGGGCCAGGTGGGTGTAGAGCGACGTCCGGGAGACGGCCTCGACCAGACGAGGGTCCTCCTCGGCCAACCGCTTCTCGATCTCCTCGAGGATCTGCTGCTCGTGCTCGGAGAGCGGCATCGGCTCCTACCCTGTCGACCGACCATCCCATTATAGGAAGGTGAACCTTTCCGGATGAAGGGCCCATTCCCGTGCTAGTCCATCGGCGGCCGGCCCAGCGCCCTTCAGTCCACGGCGATACCTGCGTTCGCCGACGGCATCGGCGCCCGATCCGCCGGTCAGCGGGCCGGCCGGTCGATGAGGGTGGCGGGGCCGGCGGCGCCCCGACCGAACCGCCGTTCGATCCGGTCCACGGCCCGCTCCACGTCGCGCCACCGTTCTCCCTTGAGCACCGCCAGTTGCGCGGCCGCCCCCGGCGAGAGACCAGTGGCCGCAACGCCCAGCAATCGCACGCGTCGGCGCGCGCCGGGCAGGCCCCGGTACAGCTCGGACGCCACCTCGTACAGGGCGGCCGCGACGTCGGTGGGCGCCGGTAGCGTCCGGGTCCGGGTGAGGGTGGTGAAGTTGGCCAATCGGACCTTGAGGACAACCGTCCTGGACCGGTAGCCATCCTTTCGCAGTCGCGAGGCCACTCGATGCGACAGGGCCAGGAGCTCGCGCAACAGGTCCTCCTCGGCATCGAGATCGACGCCGAAGGTCTCCTCGTGGGAGACGGACTTCGGCGGCTCGTAGGGGACGACCGCACGGTCGTCGATCCCTCGCGACAGGCCGTGGAGGTCCCGGGCGTGCTGGTCGCCGATGAGCCGGGCGAGCACCGCCGGTGGGGTCCTGGCCAGGTCGCCTACGGTCCTCACCCCGAGCCGACCGAGGGTCTCGACCGTCTTCTCCCCAACCCCCCACAGCGCCCGCGCCGGCAGGGGCTCGAGGAACGCGGCGACCGCCTCGTCCCGGACCACCACCAGCCCGTCGGGCTTGGCCTGCCGCGACGCCAGTTTGGCCAGGAGCTTGTTGGGGGCGACCCCCACCGAGCAGGTCACGCCGACCTCGGACCGGACCTCCCGACGCACCCGTTCGGCGATCTCCTCCGGGGGCCCGAACAGCAGGACGGCCCCGGAGACGTCCAGGAAGGCCTCGTCCAGAGCGATGGGCTCGACGAGGGGCGTCACCGAGAGGAGAACCTCGCGGAACCGATTGGAGTGGGCCCGGTAGGAATCGAAGTCCGGAGGTAGGAAGACCGTATCGGGGCACAGGCGCCGTGCCCGGACGGCGGGCATGGCGTTCTTGATGCCGAAGGCCCGGGCCTCGTACGAGGCGGACATCACGACCCCCCGCGAGCCGGCCCCCCCCACCACCACCGGCCTGCCGGCGAGTGAAGGATCCTTCAGGACCTCCACCGAGGCGTAGAAGGCGTCGAGGTCGACGTGGAGAACGGGTTCGATCACCATCCGGCCGAGCCTCCGCTCGCGTGCCACAGCTTCCTGGGGGGAAGTCCGGGGAAGGGATCGCCTGCCGCCAGCGCCTCCGTCAGCCGGCCGGCTCGCCGAGCCTGCTGGAGGCGGGTGAGGTCCCAGGCATCCTCGGCGATGATACTCACGCCCTTCACCCCCGTTCGGCGAAGCCGTCCCCGCACTGCCAGGACGAAGGAATGGAACACCGTCTTCAGCACCTTCGCCTGCACCTTCTCGAACACCACCACCTCGACCGGCCCGGTCGCGTCGT
>DASWCX010000048.1:0-2628 GCA_036395815.1 Actinomycetota bacterium
ATCACCGCCGACAGCGGATAGCCCGACGCGAGCGCCTTGGCCAGCAGCACGATGTCCGGCTCGAACCCGAAGGTCTCGCTCGCCAGGAACGCGCCCGTCCGGCCGCATCCGGACTGGATCTCATCCGCGACCACCAGGATCCCGTGCTCCCGGCAGATCCGGGCCAGCCCCTGGAGGAACTCGGCCGGCGGTACGACGAATCCGCCCTCTCCCTGGATCGGCTCGACGATGGCGCAGGCCACGGACCGGGGGTCGACCATGGTGTCGAAGGCTCGCCGGATCCCGTCCAGCGCCAGCTCTGCCGCCCGCTCCGGCTGGGGGCTCCGGTACGGATAGGCGTACGGGAGCCGGTAGATCTCCGGAGCGAACGGCCCGAACCCGCTCTTGTACGGCTTGTACCGGCTGGTCAGCGACATGGTCAGGAGCGTCCGGCCGTGGAAGCCGCCCTCGAAGCACACCACTGCGGGGCGCCTCGTGGCGGCACGGGCGAACTTCACCGCGTTCTCCACGGCCTCCGCGCCGGCGTTGAAGAAGGCGGCCTTGCGCTGGCCCCCGCCGGTCAGCCCGATCAACCGTTCGGCCAGCTCGACGTACGGCTCGTACGGGATCACCGAGAAGTCGGTGTGCGACACCTTGGCCGCCTGCCGCTGCACGGCCTCGACCACCTTCGGATGCGAATACCCGACCAGCTGGCAGCCCAGGCCGCCGGAGAAGTCCAGCCAGGCGTTGCCGTCGACGTCGGTGAACCGGGCCCCATCTCCGCGGTCGATCACGGCCGGGACGTGGATGTCGAGCGGGTCGGCCACCACGCGCGACTTGCGGGAAAGGATCTCCTTCGAACGCGGGCCGGGGATCTCCGTGACGAGGTCGATCGCCCCCATCGCGAACCTCCTTGGAACCTTCGCGCCCGGCCGACGCACGACGCACGGACCTCCGGGCTCCAGGGCCCGAGAGTACACGGTCCTCCGGTACCATGGCCCGCCTCGTGGGCAGACACGAACGGCTCTCGGGGTCCGAGGCTCGGCGGATCGCTCTAGCGGCGCAAGGCTTCGCCGATCCCCTGCCCTCCGGACGGGTGGACCGGCGGCATCTCCACCGGGTACTGGGGCGGGTCGCGGCGTTCCAGCTCGACTCGGTCAACGTCCTGGTGAGGTCGCATTACCTTCCGCTCTACTCCCGGGTCGGGCCCTACGACCGGGCCCTGCTTGACCAGACGGCCTACCGGCACCGCGAGCTGTTCGAGTACTGGGGGCACGAGGCTTCGCTGCTGCCGGTGGACCTCCACCCGTTGTTCCGGTGGCGCATGCGGGAGGGCGATGCCTGGGGCGGCGTGCTCCGCGTCGCCCACGAGCACCCCGAGTACGTGAGCGCCGTCCTTCAGGAAGTGGCCGAGCGCGGGCCCATCGCCGCCGGCGAGCTGTCGGAACCCGGTCCGAAACGTGATGGGTGGGGCTGGGGATGGTCGCTCGGCAAGCGGGCCCTGGAGTGGCTGTTCTGGACCGGGCAGCTCGCCGCGGAGCGCCGCCCCAACTTCCAGCGCGTCTACGACCTCCCCGAGCGGGTCATCCCTCGGGAGATCCTCTCGGCTCCAACTCCCTCCGACGACGAAGCGCACCGCGGCCTTCTTCGAGTGGCGGCCCGCGCCCTCGGGGCGGCCACCATCAAGGATCTTGCGCACTACTTCGTCATGACGGCGACGAAGCTCCGTCCGCGAGTCGAGGAGCTGGTCGAAGCAGGCGCGCTGGGGGCCGTCGACGTGGAGGGCTGGCGGCAACCTGCGTACCTCGACGCGACCGCTCGGGTCCCCAGGAAGCTGAACGCACGCGCCCTTCTCTCCCCGTTCGACTCCCTCATCTGGAACCGGGATCGAACCGAGCGGCTGTTCGGGTTCCGCTACCGCATCGGGATCTACACACCGGCGGCCCAGCGAACCCACGGCTACTACGTGCTGCCGTTCCTCATGGGCGACCGGCTGGTGGCTCGGGCCGACCTCAAGTCGGACCGGAAGACGTCGACGCTCCTGGTCCAAGCCGTGTTCGGCGAACCGGGCGCCGAACCGACGGCCACCGCGGCGGCGCTGGCCGAGGAGCTCCAGCGGATCGCCGCGTGGGTCGGCATGGACCGGATCCAAGTGGCAGCACGAGGGGACCTCGCGGTCGACCTTCGGCGGGCCGTCGGCCGGAGCTAGCCGGATCCCGGAAACAGCCGCGCGCTCACCCGCCGTGCGCGGGCTGGCCGTGCCGGTGTTCCGCCGCGGCCCGCGCTTCAACCTCCGGCACCAGCGGCTCGCCCGCGGCGACCTCGATGCCGATGTGCGCGGTCTCCCGCAGCGGGTTCTCGCGGAGGAGCCAGGTCACCCCGAAGGCGGCCAGGGCGAGGGGGACCGCCAGCAGGAACACCACGTGGATCGACCGCGACAGGGCCAGGATCACCCCGTGTTGGACCCCGGCGGGCAGCGCCCGGATGGCCGCCGGGCTGGCGGCGATGGAGTTCGCGCTCACGCCGTGCAGGTTCGTGCCGGGCGGGAGCAGCTGCCGAAGGTTGTGGGCCAGGCGGTTGGTGAGGATGGCCCCGAACACCGCCACGCCGAACGCGCCGCCCATGGACCGGGAGAACGTCTCTGTGGCG
>DASWCX010000049.1:0-6622 GCA_036395815.1 Actinomycetota bacterium
CCTGACCTTCTTCGTCCTGAGGTACGCGATGCTCGAGACGAACACCACCGTGAACGCGAGGTAGGCGAGCCACGCCGAGGGCACGTGGACGTACATGAGGCGCTGGACCTCGCCCTGCTCGGCGTCCGGGGGCGCCACGGCCAGCGACATGACGGCGCTCGCCGCCAGCGCGGCCAGGGCGAGCACCCCGAGCACCCGCTCGCCGCGGCGGGCGGTCATCCGGGCCATGGCTTGCTCGGCGGTGGTCATCTCGGGCTCAATCCTCCAGCAGGTAGCCGAACACGAGGGTACCGGCCGAAAGGAACACCAGGTCGAAGGCCACGAGCAGCCCCAGCCACGACATGGCCTCCCCGCCCGGCCCGGTAGTGGCCAGCTCCGTCGCCTTCACTCCCGCCACCAGGACGGGCGTCGCCAGCGGCAGGACCAGGAGGGGGAACACGGCCTCCCGGGCCCGGGGCGATTCGGAGAGCACCCCGAACAGGCTCCCCACCGCGGCCAGCCCGACGGTGCCCAGGATCAGCGCGCCGGCCAGCTGGACCGGCCGTTCGGCCAGCGAGAGCCCGAACAGGCCGGCCACCAAGAGCACCACCAGGACCTCGAGGACCACGAGCTGCACGGCGACCGCGGCCGCCTTCCCCAGGAAGACCGCCGCCTTATCCACCGGGGAGAGCAGGAGTCCCTCCA
Organism: Actinomycetota bacterium; assembly: GCA_036395815.1. Taxonomy (GTDB): domain Bacteria; phylum Actinomycetota; class UBA4738; order UBA4738; family UBA4738; genus DASWCX01. Next base: position 685 of record DASWCX010000049.1, read on the forward strand.
GGGCCCCGTCCTCTCCTTCGGACTCGTAGCTGCGACGAAACGCCAGCACCGAGGCGAACAGCATCGCCAGCCACAGGAGCCCCGGGGCGGAGTCGCGCAGCAGCGTCCGCCCCGGCCCCAGCGAGAGGCCGAAGGCGATCAGGAGTGTGGCCGCGAACGGAAGGACCACCCCGATCCCGTACCGGCCGCGCACCTCGATCCTGAGGTCCTTCGCCGCCACCGATCGGGCCTGCCGGACGAACGTCACGGTGAGCCCACCGCCCCGGTCGCCGGGAGCAGCCGGCCCTCGTCAATGAACAGGGCGCGGGAGGCACCGGCCCCACGAGCCGGGTCGTGGGTGGCCAGGACCACGGTCCGCCCGTCGGCCGAGGCTTCCCGGATCAGCCCGTCCACCAGCTCCTTCGCCCGGCCGTCGAGCCCGGCGTATGGCTCGTCCAACAGTTGGAGTTCGGCATGCCTGACGATCAGCCGGGCCAGCGCCACCCGCTGGCGCATGCCCTGGGAGAAGGACCCCACACGTTCCCCGGCCACGTCCCCCAGGCCGACCCGATCGAGCGCGCCCGGCGCCGTCACGGCGTCGAGCCCGTACAGCGAGCAGGTGAAGCGGAGGTTCTCCAGGGCGGTGAGGTCCTCGTACAGGCGGGTGCGGTGGCCCAGGAGCTCGGTGCGCCGACGGATCTCGTCGCGCTCGCGGACCAGGTCGAAGCCGAGCACGGACCCCCCGCCGTACGTGGGCGAGATGGCGGTGGCCATCAGCCGGAGAAGCGTGCTCTTCCCCGCTCCGTTGGGGCCCCGGATCAGGAGCGTCTCGCCCCGTTCGATCCGCAGGTCGACCCGAACCAGGGCCGGAGCCACTCCGAACACTCGGGTCACGCCCGACAGGAGGACGGCCGGCTCCTCCGTCCGTCCGGGCTCCGGACGCCGGCCAGGGAGCACCGCACCTCGGGTTCTGGGGGAGGCCACGCCGGACAAAGGTACCGCAGTCCCGGGGCCAGCGCCGGGGTGTTCCCCGGGGTCAGCGGATGCGGACGCCGAAGTAGAAGGGGGAGTCGCCCTGCTGCCAGGTACCGTCGAGCTCGAGCGTGTAGTCGCCCGAAGGAACGTCGAGCCCGGCCATCCGGAAGGCGAACTGGAGCTCCCGGACGACGCTCAGCCGGGGCTGCCCGGAGCTGCTGTCCACGGTGCCCAGCCTCCCGCTCACGCTCTGGATGTCGCCTGCCACCTCGAGCACCGAACCCCTCTTCACCACCAGGTACTCCTTCGGAACCAGGGCGTCGGCCACCACGTCGACGCAGGCCGTCGTTGCGCCACCGTAGGACCAGCAGCTGCTCCCCCGAACGCCGTCCTGGGTGGCCCCGCCGGCGGCGAGCGTGGCGACGGGTCCTTCCATCCGGGCGGTGAGCGTGGCCACCAGGTCGGCCTGTCCAGTCGGACCCGAGGGGCCGGTCGGAGATCCCGAACCGCATCCCGCCGCCAGGGCCAGGGCCAGAAGGAGGGCGACCGTGGCGGTTCGCTTCGACACACCGGGTGCGACGGGGCGGCCGGCCGCCGGGTTCCCGGTCATGGCGGACAGTGCTTCAGGAAATCGCGGACCCCCGTCCCGTCGACCAGCCGCACCGGGATCTCCTCCCGGTCCAGCAGGCTGGCCCCGAGCGACGCCCGATGGCCGGTGGCGCAGATGACCCAGGTGTCCGCCCCGGCCGGGAGGTCCCCGACCCTCCCTGGAAGATCGCCGACGAAGACGTGCCGGCTCCCGTCGATGTGGCCTGCGTCCCACTCGGTCCTCTGCCGCACGTCGAGCACCTGGGGAGACCGGCCGGACCGGTACGTCCGGCACAGCTCCTCGAGCCCGGCTACGGGATACGACCGGACCGGTCGGCCCGCGGCCCGCCACGCCTCGACCCCGCCAGCCAGGTACCCCTCGACGCGCTCGTAGCCGATCCGCATCAGCTGGACCAGCGCCTCGGCAAGCGACTCCTCCTCGGGCTCCGGCGGGACCAGGACCACCGGCTCTCCGAACGGCACCACCCAGCCGACGTAGCTGCCGAAGGAGTCGGCCAGCTCCACGTTGATCGAGCCCGGGAGATGGGCTCGGGCGAACTGGACCCGCCACCGGCCATCGACCGCCCACGCTCCCCCCTCCATCCGGCGTTCGAACTCATCGGGAGACAAGCCCGCCGACTTCGCGAAGGAACCGCGCAGGACCCTGGGGCCGGCCCGGTTGATCGGCGCCATGTGCCGGTAGTAGGAGGGGTACGCGAGCAGCCCGGTGAGTTGCTGGTGGACGAAGGACTCCTCGTCCGGGGCGGCCAAGGCGGCGTTCAGGCGGCGCTCCTCCCCCATGGTGGAGGTTCGTTCCTTCCGGCCCGGGGCGGCGCCGCAGAAGCTCCCGGCCCCGTGGGTCGGCAGGACCTCGACCGCGTCGGGGAGGCCCGAGAGCCGCCGGAGCGTCCGGTACTGGTCCCGGGTCAACCCGTCGGTGAGCTCCTCGCCGAGCAGGTCGGTTCGGCCGGCCCCGCCCACCATCAGGCTACCGCCCGTGAATACCGCGGCCGGTGCGTCGGCGCCCTCCCGGTAGAGCAGGTACGACACGTGCTCGGGCGTGTGGCCGGGGGTCTCGATGGCGGTCAGGCGGAGTTCACCGAGCGCGATCTCGTCGCCTTCGGCCACCCCGCGATAGGGGAACCGGTACCCGGCCGCGGCGGGGCCGACGATCTCCGCCCCGGTGGCGTCCCGGAGCTCCACGGCGCCGGAGACGTAGTCGTTGTGGACGTGGGTCTCGAGGACGGCCGAGATCTCCGCACCCCTCGACCGCGCCGCGTCGAGGTACCGGTTCACGTCCCGTTGTGGATCGACCACCAGGGCCTCCCCGGCGGAGGCCAGCACGTAGCTGTTGTCCCCCAGCCCCGCCGTGACGAGCACCTCGAGCTCCACGCGATCCCCCACCCGACGCCCCCTCGTCTACCTTGCGCGAGCCGCTGCCTGCGGCGCAAGCCCATCCGAGCCGGCGGAAGCTTCCCGGATCGCCCGCCACACCCGTTCGGGGGTCAGCGGCATGTCGATGTGGCGAACGCCGAGATGGGCCACCGCGTCGATCACCGCGTTCTGCACCGCAGGGGTCGAGCCGATGGTTCCCGACTCGCCGATCCCCTTGGCTCCCAGCGGGTTGAGCGGCGTGGGCGTCTCCGTGTGGGCGGTGTCGATGGGACCGAGGTCTGCCGAGCTCGGCATGGCGTACGTCATGAGCGTGTTCGTCAACGGGTTGCCGTCGCCGTCGAACAGGACCTCCTCGTACAGGGCCTGGGCCGTCCCCTGCCCTACCCCCCCGTGGACTTGCCCGTCCACCAGCATGGGGTTGAGGATGCGGCCGCAGTCGTCCACGGCCACGTGGCGAACGGGCCGGACCAGCCCCGTTCGAACGTCCACCTCCACCACCGCCACGTGGCAGCCGAAGGGGTAGGTACTGGCTCCTCCTTCGATCTCGAAGTCGGTCTCGGCGGCCAGCCCCGGCTCCATGCCGTCGGGCAGTCGCGAGCGGTCGGCCGCCGCATCGGCGACCTGGGCCCAGGAGAGCGACCGGTCGGGGGCGCCGGCCACGCCGATCCGGCCGTCCCCCGACAGGACCACGTCGTCCGGCGCCGCCTCGAGGAGGTGCGCGGCGACGCGGCGCGCCTTGTCCAGGACCGCACCGCTGGCCTGGACCACCGCGCTGCCGCCGATCTGGAGGGACCGGGAGCCGGCGGTTCCCTCTCCCCGGGGAACCAGCCCGGTGTCCGAATGCACCACCCGGATCGATCCGAACGGGATGCCCAGCGTGCCCGCCACCACCTGGGCCAGCGCCGTCTCGTGGCCCTGCCCGTGCGGGGACAGCCCCGTCCGGACCGTGGCCGTCCCGTCCCCATGGACCTCGACCGCGCCGAACTCCGCCGCGTAGCCGGTGACCTCGACGTACGTGGCCACGCCGATCCCGAGGAGGCGTTCGCCGCCCTCCCCGCGGCGCCGGGCCTGCTCGGCGCGAAGGTCCCGGTATCCGGCCAGGTCGAGCGCGCGATCCATCGCCCGCGCGTACTCGCCGGTGTCGTACCGGGCTCCGGTCGGTGTGAGGTAGGGGAAGTCGGCCGGGGGGATGAAGTTCCGCCGCCGGACCTCGACCGGGTCGAGGCCGAGCTCCGCGGCCAGCAGGTCGACCACCCGCTCGATCATCGCCGCCGCCTCGGGTCTGCCGGCCCCGCGGTAGGCCGACACCGGCGTTGTGTTCGTCACCACGCACAGGGCGCGCACGGCGATCTTCGGGATCGCGTACACCCCCGACGCCATCAACCGGGTCAGGGTGGGGAGGAACGCACCGCCGCCCGGATAGGCACCGCAGTCGGCGATGACCTTCACCCGGAGCCCGGTGATCCTCCCGTCCCCGGTGGCCCCGAGCTCGACCTCCTGGACCTGGGCCCGGCCGTGGGTCATCGCCGACATGTTTTCGGTGCGGCTCTCCACGTATCGAACCGGGCGTCCGAGCTTGTGAGCCATGGCGGCCACCACGAGCTGCTCGGGATAGGTGTCGAACTTCGCTCCGAACCCGCCGCCCACCGCGGGGGCGATCACCCGGACGGCGGCCTCGTCGAGGCCGAGCGCCGCTGCGACGGCCTTCCGGACGGAGAACGGCGCCTGGCACGGGGCCCACACCCTGAGCCCGCCCGTCTCCGGATCGGGCGCCGCGAGCAGCCCGTTCGTCTCGAGCGGCGCCGGTGCCACCCTCGGGTTCACGAACCGGCCCCGGATCACCACCTCGGCGCCCTCGAGCGCCTGCTCCCAGCCCACGTGCCCGGCCGGGCCCGAGCCCCGGGTCATACCCACCTCCCCGGCCTCCCCGGTGGTCTCGTCGTCCCGGAAGTCCGTGTCCGAGGCCACGTTCGTCCCCACCTCAGGGAACAAAAGCGGTGCGCCCTCGGCCAGCGCCGCCTCGGGATCGGACACCGCGGCGAGCGGCTCGTACTCGACCACCACGGCCTCGGCGGCGTCGGCCGCCTGGGCCCGCGTCTCGGCCAGGACCACGGCCACGGGCTCGCCGGCGAACCGGACCACGCCCGCGGCCAGCACCGAACGCGCCATGGTGGGCGGGACCAGGCTGCTCGGGTCGGGCGGCTCGAGGTCCAGGTCGTCCGCGGCGAAGACCCCGGCAACGCCCGGCATCCCCGAGGCATCCGCCATGGCGACGGACGAGATCCCGGCGTGGGCCATGGTGGAGCGAACGAAGACCGCATGCAGGGCCCCCTCGCAGGGAAGGTCCTCGACGAAGCGCGCCGCCCCGGTGAGCAGAGCGGGGTCCTCGACCCGTCGAACCGGATGGCCCAGGATCGACCCGATCATGACCGGCCGAGCCTAACGGAAAACCTCCGTCATTCGGCCGAAACCGGGCGGCGGTGGTTCGAGTTGCGAACCAACCGCGAGCCCCGGAGACTAAGCAAGCGCCTCCCTGGGAAAGGCATGCCTGCCGACCAGAGGAGCCGGTCACGCCCAACCGAGACCTTCGATCCAGGCCTCTTCGCCAGCCCATCCGCCGACTCGTTCCATTCGTCATGGCGGCGCTCTCGCTGGGCGTCGCGTCGTGCGGCCACGCTTCCCCATCGGCCCTCGACCCGCACGGACCGGGATCCGCCCGCATCGCCGGCCTGTGGTGGTTCATGTTCTCGGTGTCCGCGGCGGTGGTCGTTTTCGTGGGAGCCGTGATCCTGGTCGGCATCCTGCCCCGGCGGCGCCGGCGCCACCTCGACACCGACGCCACCCCGACCTGGGCCAAGAACCTGGTGGTGGGCGGCGGGGTGGTGTTCCCCGTCGTGGTGCTGTCGGTCCTGTGGGTCCTCACCCTCCACGACATGCAGGCCCTGTCGTCACCGCCCGGCCGCGCGCGGCTCGAGGTGATCGTCGAGGGCTACCAGTGGTG
>DASWCX010000050.1:0-1985 GCA_036395815.1 Actinomycetota bacterium
GCGTAGAGCATCCCGTCGGGCCCGAACAGGATCCTGCCCCCGTTGTGGTACGGGCTGGAAGAGGCCGGCGCGCTGAAGATCACGGTCGGGTTGGTTCCCGTCCCGTTGGAATCGGTTAGCCGCAGGATCTGGTTTTCGAGGGCCCCGGAAACCGAGCGGGTGGCGTAGACGTAGACATAGGGGTCGGTCGGGTACCCGGGGTCGAGCGCAATCCCAAGCATCCCCCGCTCGCCGTCCGCGTTCACGCCGGGCACTGTGTCGAAGAGCGAGTCGGACCCGGTCCCGAGGTCGTGGACCCGGACCTGGCCGGTGGCCTTCTCCACGTACCAGATCCGGTTCCCCGGCCCGAACGTGAACGCGGTCGGCACGTTCAGGTTCCCCACCACGAGCTTGGCCCGGATGGCCGGCGCTCCCAGGGCGGGTGCTGCCGGGGACCAGGCGAGCGCCGCGGACAGCGCCGCAGCTCCGGCGATCTCGACCCACGCCCCCACGTTCGTCCGTCGTCTCATCGTCCGCCTCCTCTAGCATGGGCCGGCATGTCCACTTCTATCTTCGGCAGCGTCGTCCTCCGCACCGAAGACCCCCGGTTCATTCGCGGCCGGGGCCGGTACACGGACAACGTGGATGCCGAGGGTGCGCTCGACGCCTCGTTCGTCCGGTCGATGATGGCCCATGCCCGGGTGGTGCGGGTGGATGTGTCGGCTTCGGCCCACATGCCGGGGGTCGCCGCGGTCTTTACCGCCGCCGACTTGGACCTCGCGCCCCAGCCCCCGTCGGGCAGCGTGAGCGGCCCGTTCGAGCGGCAGGTGCTGGTTCGGGACACGGTTCGGTTCGTTGGTGAGGCCATCGCGGTGGTCCTGGCCGAGTCGCTGGGACAGGCCCAGGACGCCGCGGAGAGCGTCCAGGTCGAGTACGAGCCGTTGCCTGCGGTGGTGGGATCCGAGGCGGCCCTGGCCGCCGGTGCGCCGCTCCTGTTCCCCGAAGCAGGATCGAACCTCGCCGACGGGTTCGACACCGAGTGGGAAGTCGACGTGCTTGCCGGGGCCGACGTCGTGGTCCGGGCCCGCTTCGAGAACCAGCGGGTCGCGCCGGTCCCCATGGAGGCGAACGCCATCCTCGTCGTGCCCGAGGACGACGGCCGGCTGACCGTCTGGGTTTCTACCCAGGCGCCGTTCGACATCCGAAGCGACCTGGCCGAGTGGCTTGGCCTCGCGAAGCACCGGATCCGCGTCATCGCACCCGACGTCGGTGGCGGTTTCGGGGCCAAGCTGGCCGTGTATCCCGAGTACCTGGTCTGCGCGGCCGCCGCGGTTCGCATCGGCCGGCCGGTGCGATGGAAGGAGACCCGCTCGGAGAGCATGGTGAACATGACGCACGGCCGAGCGCAGGTCCACGACGTCGAGCTCGGTGCGAAACGCGACGGGACGATCGTCGGCCTGCGCGTGGACCTCCTGGCCGACATGGGGGCCTACCCCACGGCTACCTATCTCCCCCCGACGACCCAGATGATGCTGTCGGGCGTGTACCGGATCCCCCGGATCGCGTGCCGGGGACGGTCGGTGGTGACGAACACGACGCCCGTAGGGCCCTACCGGGGAGCCGGCCGCCCCGAAGCCACGGCCCTTCTCGAACGGAGCATGAACATGCTGGCCTCCGAGCTCGGGCTCGATCCCGCGGAGATCCGGCGCCGCAACCTCATCCAGCCCGAAGCGTTTCCCTACGACACCGCCGTGGGGACCAGGTACGACGTCGGCGACTATGGGCGAGCGCTCGACGGCGTCCTCCAGTTGAGTGGGTACGAGCGATTGCGCGAGGAGCAGGCCGAGCGGCGAGACCGCGAGGACATGATCCAGCTGGGGATCGGCCTCAGCATGTATGTCGAGATCACCGGGTTCGCCCGGGAGTTCGGCTCGGTCGAGGTGCATCGGGACGGCTCGGCCACCGTGCTCACCGGCACCTCCCCCCACGGGCAGGGCCACGAGACC
>DASWCX010000051.1:0-7567 GCA_036395815.1 Actinomycetota bacterium
CCGGGCGAATGGCCCGGGAGGAAGGGACCGATCGGCCCCGGTGGGGGTCTCCGGGTGGGTAGAGTTGCACGGAGGCAGAAGCGAGGGGAGGCGGGCCCAGACCTGGGAGGGGCCATGACCGCGATCGAGTTCACGCTGAACGGCACGCCGGTGGCCACCGACGTACGCGACGACGAGACCCTGTTGGACGTCCTCCGGGAACGGCTGGGCCTGACGTCCATGAAGGACGGGTGCGCCCCCGAGGGATCGTGCGGGGCCTGCACGGTCATGGTCGACGGCAAGGCCGTGGTGAGCTGCGCCCAGAAGGCCACCCACGTCAGGGGCAAGGAGGTCACCACGCTGGACGGGCTGACCCGGACGCGCCGGGACGAGTGGGCGCACGCCTTCGTCTCCAGCGGGGCATCGCAGTGCGGGTTCTGCTCGCCTGGCATCGTGATGAAGGCCGAAGCCCTGCTGAACAAGAATCCCTCGCCGACGCGGGACGAGGTGGCGCGCGGCCTGGCCGGCAACCTCTGCCGGTGCACCGGCTACGTGAAGATCATCGACGCCGTGGAGCTGGCCGCGGCGGCCAGGCGCGGGGAGCCGCTCCCGGCGCTCGACGTGACCGGTCTGGTCGGGACGAGGACCCCCCGGTACCAGGGACTGGAGCTCGCCCTGGGGGACAAGCCCTACGTGAACGACATGGCGGAGCCCGGCATGCTGCACGGCGCCGTGCGATTCTCCGACCATCCCCGGGCCCGGGTGCTCTCGATCGATACATCGAAGGCCGAAGCCCTGCCGGGGGTGGTGGTCGTGGTCACCGCGGCGGACGCGCCGGGGCGCCTGTATCAGGGCGACATCTTCCCTGACTGGCCCCAGTTCGTCGCGGTGGGCGAGGTCACCCGCTACGTCGGCGACGTCCTGGCGGCCGTGGCCGCCGAGGATCGCCACACCGCCCGCCAGGCGGCCGAGCTCGTCGAGGTCGAGTACGAGGTCCTGGACCCCGTCACGGACCCGTTCGCGGCGATGGATCCCGACGCTCCGATCCTGCACCCGGAGGGCCAAGGGGCGTTCGTCCACGATCGGAACGTGCTCTCGCTGTCGACGGTGAAGCGAGGCGACGCCGACGCCGCGCTGGCCTCGGCCGCACACGTGGTGCACGAGACGTTCCGAACCCAGTTCATCGAGCACGCCTTCCTGGAGCCCGAGTCCTCCCTCGCGGTCCCCGAGCGCGACGGAGGCTTCCACGTCTACTCGCAGGGGCAGGGCGTGTGGCACGACCGGGAGCAGGTCGCCTCGTTCATGGACCTGCCCGAGGAGAAGGTGCGGGTGACCCAGGTTTCGAACGGCGGCGCGTTCGGGGCGAAGGAGGACCTGAACACGCAGTGCCACGCCACGCTGCTGGCCCGGCGCACGGGGAGGCCGGTCAAGGTGACCCTGTCCCGGAAGGAGAGCCTCCGATTCCATTCGAAGCGTCACCCGCTGACCATGGAGTACTGGGCGGGGTGCGACGAGGACGGGCGCCTGGTCGCGGTGAAGGCCAGGATCGTCGGCGACACCGGGGCCTACGCGAGCGTGGGCAACGCGGTCCTCCAGCGGGCCACCGGCCACTCGTGCAGCGTCTACAAGGTGGACAACGTCGACGTCGAGGGCCGGGCCGTATACACGAACAACCCGCCCTGCGGGGCCATGCGCGGGTTCGGTTCGAACCAGGCGAACTTCGCCATGGAGGGATGTCTGGACCGCCTGGCGGAGATGGCCGGCCTCGACGGGTGGGAGATCCGGTGGCGGAACGCCGTGGAGGCCGGCGACCGGTTCGGCACCGGGCAGATCCTCGGGCCGGGGGTCGGGGTGAAGCGGACGCTCCAGGCCGTGAAGCCGATCTGGGACGAGGCCGAGGCGGCGGGCAGGGCCGTCGGGATCGCCTGTGCGGCGAAGAACACCGGCGTAGGGAACGGGCTCCCCGAGTGGGGCAAGGCCGTGATCCGGGCCGAGGCCGACGGCAGCGTGACCGTCTTCCACTCGTGGACCGAGATGGGCCAGGGCGTGAACACCGTGATGCAGCAGGTGGCCTGCCAGGAGCTGGGGCTGCCGCCGCAGTGCGTCCGGGTCGTGGTGGACACGTCGCACGAGATCGACGGCGGGCAGACCACGGCCTCGCGGGGCACGGTTCTGGGTGGGGTCGGTATCATCGACGCGGCGAAGAAGCTGAAGGCCGCGCTGAACGGTGGCCGCATCGCCGACCTGGCCGGGCGGGAGTTTCCCGGCGAGGTCCACATGCCGAAGACGTACGAGCCGCAGAACGGTCCCGACGGAGGCCCCACGCACTTCGCCTACGGGTGGGCCACGCAGATGGCGATCCTGGACGGCGAGGGGCGGATCGAGCGGTTCGTCGCCGCGCACGACGTCGGCAAGGCGATGAACCCCACGCTGCTCGAGGGGCAGATCGAGGGTGCAGTGCACATGGGCCTGGGCCACGCCCTGTCCGAGGAGTTCGTGGTGGAGGACGGCGTGGTCAAGACCGACACCCTGAAGTCGCTGAACATCATCCCGCCCATGGGGATGCCTCCGGTCGAGGTCATCCTGGTCGAGGAGCCCCAGCCCGAGGGACCGTACGGGGCCAAGGGGGTGGGGGAGATCGCCCTGGTGCCAACGGCCTCCGCCGTGGCCGGGGCCCTCCACGCGTTCGACGGGCGGTGGCGGAACCGCCTTCCGATGAAGGACTCGCCGGCTGCCCGCGCCGCGGTGCCGAAGCTGGCCAGGGCATGAGCCTCACGCTCTCCGGCGGGACCGTGATCGTCTCCCTGGCCCCGGTGGCCGTGGTCGAGGGGGACGTCGTGATCGATGGCGACCGGGTGACGGCCGTGGGCACGACACAACCGTCGGGGCCGGTGATCGACTGCTCGGGCTGCCTGGTCATCCCGGGCAACGTGTGCGCCCACACCCACCTGTACTCGGCGCTGGCTCGAGGGATGCCGTACCGCCTGGAGCGGCCGGCGAACTTCGTGGAGATCCTCCAGCGGGTGTGGTGGCGCCTGGACCGGGCCCTGGACGAAGAATCGATCCGGGCCTCCGCGCTGGTCGCTGGCATGGAGGCGCTCCTCGCCGGGACCACGGCGGTGGTGGACCATCACGCCTCGCCGAACGCCATCGACGGCTCCCTGGACGTCATCGCCGAGGCGCTCGACACCCTGGGCTTGCGTTCGATCCTCTGCTACGAGGTCACCGATCGCGACGGGCCGGAGCGGGCCGCGGCCGGCATCGACGAGAACCGGAGGTTCCTGGGGGGGCCGGCTCGCCCGCTGACGCGCGGGATGGTCGGCGCCCACGCCTCGTTCACGCTGTCCGAGGAAACGCTCGAGGGGTGCGTCGAGGCCGCCCGGGACGGCCGAGCCGGCATCCACGTCCACGTGGCCGAGGACGCGGCCGACGAAGGGGACTGCCAGGCGCGGTTCGGGATGCCCGTGGTCGAGCGCCTGGAGAAGGCCGGAGCCCTCACCGGCCGCTCGCTCCTGGCGCACTGTGTCCACGTGCATCCCTCGGAGGTGGGCCTGATCCTGGACTCCGGGGCCACGGTGGCCCACAACGCCCGGTCGAACATGAACAACTCGGTCGGGCACGCCCCGGTGGCGGCGCTCCTGCGGGCGGTGGCGCTGGGGACCGACGGGATCGGGACGGACATGTTCGCCGAGTCCCAGGCGGCCTACTGGCGCCAGCGTGAGGCGAACGTCCTCGCCGGGCCCGAGCCCTTCCTGCGTGGGCTCGCCCAGGGGTCGTGGTTCGCCGGGACCTGCTTCGATGAGCCGGCCCTTGGGCGGATCGAACCCGGCGCGCCGGCGGACCTCGTCGTCCTCGACCACCGGCCGCCGGCGCCGCTCACGGCGGAGAACCTGCCCGGGCACTGGATGTTCGGGCTGTCCTCGCGCCATGTCAGAGACGTGGTGGTGGCCGGCGACCTGGCGGTCCGGGACCGCCGGCTGACGAAGGTCGATGGGGACGAGGTGGCCGCGAAGGCCGCGGTCGAGGCGGGCCGGCTGTGGGAGCGGATGGAGCGCATCGGGCCGCATCCGTTCGCTCCGAAGGGGGGCTGAGCGTGGCGGTTCCGAGCGAGGGCCGAGTGGCGCTGTACCTCCAGGACAAGCACCCCCTCCGGGAGGGCATGGAGTACGTGCGGTTCGCGGAGGATCACGGGTTCGAAGCCGTGTGGCAGGCCGAGAGCCGGCTGGTCCGCGAGGCCACGGTCCCGATGGCGGCGTTCGCCGCGGTCACCGAGCGGATCAGGATCGGGTCGGGCGTGGTGAACAACTGGACCCGGAACGCCGGGCTGATGGCGGCCACGTTCTCCACGCTGGACGACCTGGCCCCGGGCCGGATCATGCTGGGCATCGGGGCGTGGTGGGATCCGCTGGCGTCGAAGGTGGGGATCCGGCGAACCAAGCCGCTCCAGGCCATGCGGGAGTACGTCGAGGTCGTGCGGCGGCTGCTGGCGATGGAGCGGGTCAGCTTCCACGGCCAGTTCGTCGACGTCGACGACATCGAGCTGGACATCGTCCACGGGGACCGGTCGCCGAAGAAGGTTCCGATCTACATCGGGGCCACGGGCATGAAGATGATGGAGCTGGCCGGAGAGATCGGGGACGGCGTGGTCCTGAACTACATGGTGAGCCCGGCCTACAACCGGCAGGCGCTCGAGGCGCTGGGCGAGGGCGCCGCCCGGGCGGGCCGAAGCGTCGAGGACATCGACCGCCCCCAGCTGGTGGTGTGCTCCCTGGACCAGGATCGTGAGGTGGCGCTGGACCGGGCCCGCGAGCTGCTCACCCAGTACCTGGGGCAGCAGCCCCACATCATGAAGGCGAGCGGCGTCGACCCGAGGCTGATCGAGGAGATCGGGAAGGTCATGACGTGGCCGGCCGGGCCCGAGGAGATCCGCCGGGCCATGAAGCTGGTGCCCGACGAGGCGGTGCAGATGATCTCCGCGTCGGGGACCCCCGACGAGTGCCGAGCCAAGGTCCGGGAGTACGTGGAGGCCGGCTGCACCTGCCCGATCCTCTATCCCTTGGGCGACGACGTCCGGGCGATGATCGAGGCGTTCGGCCCGGTCACTGCCGAGCCGGCGACGACGGGCGGCGAGGTCACGGTCCGATGAGCGCCATGACCGCCGAGGCGATCGACGTCCTGGCGCCCAGAACGCTCGACGAGGCCCTCGAGATGAAGCGGGAGCGACCGGAGGCGGTTCCCATCGCGGGCGGCACCGACCTGATGGTGGCGGTCAACTTCGATCGGCTCCGGCCGCCGGCGTTCATGGACGTCTCGCGCCTGTCCGAGCTCCAGGCCTGGAGCGAGGACGGCGGAAGGATGTTCCTCGGCGCGGGTGTGACGTACGCCCGGATCATCCGGGAGCTTCCCGGGTTCGTCCCGCTGGTCCAGGCCTCGCGGACGGTGGGGTCGCCCCAGATCCGCAACCGTGCCACGGTGGGCGGGAACCTCGGCACGGCGTCACCTGCCGGGGACGCCCTTCCCGTCCTCGCCGCGTACGACGCCGACATCGTGATGGCCTCCGCGGAGCGCGGCGAGCGGGCCCTGCCCTGGGATCGGTTCCTGGTGGGGCCGAAGCGCAACGCGCTCCAGCCCGACGAGCTGATCCTCGGAGCGCGATGGACGCCGACCCGGGGTCCCGGGTCCTTCTCGAAGATCGGCACCCGCAACGCGATGGTCATCGCCGTGGCCAATCTGTGCCTGGTCGTGGACGAGGACGTCCGGACCGTCCGGGTCGCGTTGGGATCGGTCGGTCCGACGATGATCCGGGCCCGGGAGGCGGAGGCGTTCGTGGCGGATCGTCTGGGCTGGGACGACGCCGCCGCCGGGCTGGACGACGCCGCCGTCGAGCGGTTCGCGGACCTCGTGGCCGGCGCGGCGCAACCCATCGACGACGTGCGGGGGAGCGCGGCCTACCGCCGCCACGCCTGCCGGGTCATGGCCGGACGGGCGCTGCGGTGGGCCCTCGACGCCCGGTCCCGCGCCTGAGGGGGGGATCGACATGCTGTTCCGGGCGAACGTGAACGGGGAGTGGCGGGAGGCCGACGTGTGGCCCGGGTCGAGCCTCCTGTCGGCGCTTCGCGACGACCTCGGGTTGCCGGGGTCGAAGAATGCCTGCGAGCAGGGCGAGTGCGGATCGTGTTCGGTCTGGCTGGACGGGGAGCTGGTCTGCGCCTGCCTGGTCCTGGCGGCCCAGGCGAACGGCCTCGAGGTCCGAACGGTGGAGGCGCTGTCGGCGGGCGGCGACCTCCACCCGGTGCAGGACGCGTTCCTCGAGGCGGGGGCGGTGCAGTGCGGCTTCTGCACGCCGGGGCTGATCGTGGCCGTGGCCGACCTCCTCCAGCGGAACCCGCGTCCCAGCGAGCACGTCGTGCGCGAGGCCCTCTCGGGGAACCTCTGCCGGTGCACCGGCTACCAGAAGATCCTGGACGCGGTCCGGCTGGCACAGGAGCGCATGGCGGAGGCGTCCTCGTGAGCGTTCGAACGCTGCCCCGGACGCCGGTCGGCACTATCGGATCCTCCGCTCGGCGGATCGAGGGCGTTCCCAAGGTCCAGGGCAAGTACGCGTACGGAAGCGATCTGTGGGCCGAGGGGATGCTGTGGGGAGTGACGCTCCGAAGCCCGCACCCCCACGCCCGGATCCATTCGATCGACGTCTCGGGGGCCATGGCCAGCCACGGCGTCCACGCCGTCCTGCTGGCCGACGACGTGCCGGGCAAGGCGACGTACGGGCTGGAGTTCGCGGACCAACCCGTGCTTGCGTCCCACCGGGTGCTGTACCTTGGCGAGCCGGTGGTGATCCTGGCGTCCGAGCACCCCGAGCAGGGCCGCCGGGCCATCGAGCGGATCGAGGTCGACTACGAGCCGCTCCCGGTCCTGTCCGACATGGAAGCCGCGCTGGCCCCGGACGCGCCGAAGCTGCACCCGTTCGGCAACGTCCTTCGGCACCTGAAGATCGTCCACGGCGAGCCCGACGCGGACGCGGACGTGTGGGTGGAGGGCTACTACGAGACCGGGATGCAGGACCAGGCGGCCCTTGGTCCCGAGGGAGGCCTGGCCATCCCGGCCCCGGACGGGGGCGTCGACCTGTACGTGGCGACGCAGTGGCTGCACGTGGACCGGCAGCAGATCGCGCCGTGCCTGGACCTGCCGGAGGAGAAGGTTCGGCTGTACATGGCGGGCGTGGGCGGAGCCTTCGGGTCTCGCGAGGACGTGAACGTGCAGATCCACGCGAGCATGCTGGCGCTCCGAACCGGCCGTCCGGTCAAGATGACCTACGGGCGCGAGGAGTCGTTCTTCGGCCACGTGCACCGCCACCCGTTTCGGATCTGGATGCGCACCGGGGCCACGCGCGATGGCCGGCTGGTGAACGTGCGGGCCAGGTTGCTCTGCGACGGGGGGGCCTACGCGTCCTCCTCGCCGGCAGTGATCGGCAACGCCACCACCTTCGCCGCGGGGCCGTACGAGGTCCCCAACGCCTTCATCGAGGGCACGTGCGTCTACACGAACAATCCTCCGTGCGGGGCCATGCGCGGCTTCGGTGCCCCCCAGG
>DASWCX010000052.1:0-11009 GCA_036395815.1 Actinomycetota bacterium
TGGGTGAAGATGCTGATCACGGCCACGTCATGGTTGCTGGCCTTGGGCTCGCCCTTCGCCACCGAGACGTTCCGCAGCGGGACGGGGCCGACCAGCTGGAGGGTCCGGGCGCTGAAGTAGCTGCCGGTGCCGTCGGAGATCGAGATGTTCGAGACGTCGGTGGGGGCCTTCGCCACTCGCGGGTAGCTGTACCAGCGCAGGAGGGGCGCGAGGAAGATCAGCTCGAGCCCGACCACCAGCGCGATGTATCCGAATGTCCGCCGCATCCGCCCGGCCACGCCCCCCGCTCATCCCGCGGGAACCATACCGCAAAGCGAACCTCAAACGAAGGCCGCGTGGGCCGCGACCGGCTCGGGTACCATTGGCCCGGCGAACCAGGCCGAGCCATCGGGCGGGACCGCCGGCTCGGACGCGCCCCTCCCGATTCCCATGAAGGCCGAACTGGCGGGTCCGGACGAACGGGTCGAACGGCGGCCTCCCGTGCTGCCGTGGCTCGCCGTGCTCTTCGTCGGGGCGGGCGTCATCGGGGCGTGGTTCCTGATCGCCCCGGCGCTGGGGTCCGGACCCTACTACCGGCCGGTCCTGTACCGGTCCTCCTACGGCTACAACCGGCAGATCCTGCCGCTGTTCGTGCCGTATGGGTTGGCTTTGTGGGCGTGGTGGCGCGGGAGCCGGATCGCGGTCCGGTGGCTGTTTGGGGGCGCGCTGCTCCTTCACCTGCTCGTGCTGTTCGCCCCGCCCCCACAGTCGCAGGACCTCTTCCAGTACCTGTTCTACGGGAGGATGCAGGCCGCGTTCCACGCGAACCCCTACGCGATCCAGCCCGTCCGCTACTGGCTGGACAGCTGGTACGGGCTGATCCAGTGGCCCACGCAGACGAGCGTGTACGGGCCGGCCTGGACGCTGCTTTCGTTCGGCGTGGCCAAGGCGGCCGGATCGAACCTTCCGATGGCCGTGGTGCTCATGAAGCTGGCCATCCTGGCGATGGACCTGGGCGTCATCGCCTGCATCCTGGCGCTGTCCCGGGGCCGGCGGGATCCGGAGGGTGCGGCCGGGTGGGGACTCCTGGTGTACGCGTGGAACCCGCTGATCCTGATCGCGGTTCCCCTCGGCGGACTGGTCGACGTGGGGGTGGCCGCGGCCCTGCTGGCCGGGTTCCTCGCCCGGCGGAGGGGGCGCACGTGGCTGGCCACCGTCCTGTTCACCGTCGCGGCCCTGGTCAAGATCTATGCGGGGATAGGCCTGCTCCTTCATCTCGTCCTGGTGGCCAGGCAACGGTCCCGGCGCGAGGCGGGGTGGCACGCCGCGCTGGGGACCGGCCTGGCCGTGGCCGCGTTCGCTCCGTACTGGACCGGGTGGCAGACGTTCCACGGCGTGGTGCGGATCGCCGACCGTTCGAACAAGTCGTTCACCGGGATGATCCAGCGACTGTTGGTGCCGGTGGTGGAGTTCTTCGCCAACGTCGACGCCCTGAACGTGGCCGCGGCGACCGTCCGGTGGATCGTGTTGCCGCTGCTGGTCCTGGCGGTGCTGTGGGCGGTCCACCGGGCACGATCCGAGGTCACCCTGGCCCACGGCGCGCTGGTCGTTCTCTCGCTCTACACGCTCCTGACCCCATGGTCGCTGTACTGGTATCTGGTGGCGCCGATCGCCATCGCGGCGGTGCTTCCGCGGAACCGTCTGACCGTGCCGCTCCTCGTCTTCTCGGGCACCTCGCTGTTCACGGCGGCCTTTTGGCCCTGGCTCCTGGGGCAGGTGACGCAGGCGAGCCTTCGATACATCCCGCCCATCGCCGTCTACCTCTGGGAGGGACACCGCGAGCGCGGACGGCGTGCCCGGGGGATCGGGCCCGGCCCGGTCGCGCCGCTCCCGTTGGACCTCGAGGAGGACGCCGGCCGCTCCATCACGCTGGTCTGAGCGCCCGGCGGCGTAGCCGGTACCCTGCCGGCGGGCGGCCGATTCGGCGTGGCGTAGACTCGGCTCTCCCATGGAGCTGGCCGATTTTCAGGACGTCATCCGTCGCACGTACCTCGACCGCGACGCTGCGCGCGGCATCGACGGGGTCTTCCGTTGGCTGGTCGAAGAGGTGGGGGAGCTGGCCCGCGCCCTCCGCCGCGGGGACGCTCCCGGGCTGGTCCACGAGACCGGCGACGTGCTGGCATGGCTCGCGTCGGTGGCGAACCTGACCGGGGTCGACCTCGAGGAGGCGGCGGCCCGGTACGCCGCGGGATGCCCGAAGTGCGGCGCCATCCCGTGCCGGTGCGAGCCTCGGTGAGGACCCGGGGTTGAGCTCCGAGATCCAGCTTCGGGTGGCCGAACAGGAGGACCTGCCCGCGCTGACCGCCCTGTGGCGTTCGGCCTTCAACATCCCCGCCCACGTGAGCGAGACCATCCCGAAGCGGGTCCGGGTGGAACGGGTCACGGTGGCCACCGACCGCGGCAGGCTCGCCGCCTCGGCCCAGGTCTTGCCGCTCCGGCAGTGGTTGGGCGGGCGGCCGGTGTCCACCGCCGGTGTGGCCAGCGTGGCGACCCAGCCCCTGATGCGCGGGACCGGCGTGGGGTCCTCCGTGATGCGCCGGGCGCTGGAGAGGGCCAGGGACGACGGTATGGCGTTCTCGACCCTGTATCCCGCCACCGTCCCCGTGTACCGGCGCCTGGGATACGAGTTCGCCGGGGCCCACACCACCTATCGGGTCGCGCTCGCCGCCCTGCCGGGGGGACCCGGTTCGAGGCTCGTGGACGTTCCCGAGGACGGCGGCCAGGCCCGGGCCTCCTACGAGCGGCTGGCCCGAACGGAGAACGGGCTGACCGAAGGGATCGACGACGACTGGTGGCCGTGGCGGGTCCTGGGGAAGTGGGACAGCGGGCCCGTCGGCTCGGCCATGACGACCGAGGAGGTTCCCGACGGCTACGCCGCGTACCACCAGGAGGCCGTCCCCGACGATTGGGGCTATCGCATCGTGTGCTCGCACCTGGTGGCCCACACGCGACCGGCAGCACTGGCCCTCCTCTCCTACTTCCGGCGGTTCAAGGGCGTGGGGCAGGACCTCGAATGGCACGGTCCGCCGACCGAGCCGCTGGCCGTCCTGCTGCCGGAGCAGTCGTTTCGCCTGCACCGGGAGTTCCGAAACATGTCGCGGATCCTGGACGTCCCCGCCGCGCTCGAGTCGCGCGGGTACCCGGCAGGCGTGGCCGGCAGCGCGGCCTTCGCCGTGGACGATCCGCTGTTCCCGGAGAACACGGGGCCGTTCCTGATCGAGGCGGACGGCGGCCGGATCCAGGTGACCACGCAGCCGGGCGGTTCTGAGGCCGCGGCCCCGGCCATCGGCGTCGGAGCACTGAGCGCGATGTTCACCGGCTACGTCACCCCGGCCGTCGCCGCCAGGGTGGGCCTGGTCGACCCGGACCATCCCGCCCTCGAGCTGCTCGCCCGGCTGTTCGCCGGCCCGCCGCCCTGGACCCCCGACTTCTTCTAGGAGGTGCGCACCGGGTGAACGTGTACGTCTCGATCGACATGGAGGGCATCGCCGGGATCGCCCACCTCCAGCAGGTGATGCGAGGGAGCGGCGACTTCGAACGGTCCCGCCGGCTGATGACCGAGGAAGCGAACGCCGCCGTGTCGGGGGCGTTCGA
Source organism: Actinomycetota bacterium (assembly GCA_036395815.1). Taxonomy (GTDB): domain Bacteria; phylum Actinomycetota; class UBA4738; order UBA4738; family UBA4738; genus DASWCX01. Next base: position 3,634 of record DASWCX010000052.1, read on the forward strand.
GGGCGGCGCGTCCGGCGTGGTGGTCAACGACTCGCACGGCGACATGTACAACCTGCTGGCCGAGGAGCTCGACCCGCGGGCCGAGCTGGTCCTCGGCTCCCCGAAGGTTCCCGGATCGATGATGCAGGGCTTCGGCCCGGAGTTCGGCGTGGCACTGTTCGTCGGCTACCACGCGGCCGCCGGGACGGAGGCGGCGGTGCTCGATCACACGTACGCCGGCCGGATCCTGTACGACGTGCGGGTGAACGGCGAGAGTTGGTCCGAGGCCGAGCTGAACGCCGCGTTCGCCGGGACGTATGGTGTCCCCGCCGGGATGATCACCGGCGACGACAAGGCCTGCCAGCAGGCGGCGAGCCGCATCCCCGGCATCCGCACGGTCGTTGTCAAGCAGGGCATGGGGAGGAACGTGGCCCGCTCGCTACATCCATCGAAGGCCCGCGAGCTGATCACGGAGGCCGCGGCGGAGACCGTGGCCGGCGCGGCCGGCCTGGCGACCTACCTCCCCGACCGTCCGTACGCGCTCGAGGCGGACGTAGTCAACACCTCGGTGGCCGACCTGTGCTCCGTCGCGCCCGGGGTTCACCGGGCCGGGCCGCGGACGGTCGCCTTCACCACCGAGGACTTCCGCGAGGCCTTCCGCTGCCTGCTGGCCTGGACCTACCTCGGGATGAGCGAGGCACCCCGCTACGCGGGGACCTGACCCTCAGCGTCCCGACACCAGCAGCTCGGCGATCTGGACCAGGTTCAGGGCCGCGCCCTTGCGGAGGTTGTCGCCGCAGGCGAACAAGGCCAGGGCGTGATCGTCCTCGCCCTGCCGGATCCGGCCCACCAGGACGTCGTCGAGGCCGGCCGAGTCCAGCGGCGTGGGGAACAGGTCGGCCGAGGGGTCGTCGGCCACCCTCACGCCGCTGGCTCCGGACAGGACCCGCCGGGCAGCCTCCGGCCCGACCGGCCGGTCGAACCTCGCATAGATCGAGACACCGTGCCCCACCGCCACCGGCACCCGGACCGCGGTGGCCACGGCCCGCAGGCCGGGGAGGTCGAGGACCTTTCGGATCTCGTTCCCCATCTTGATCTCCTCGGTGGTGAACCCCGACCCCTCCGGGTCGAACCGCTCCGCCCGCGGCACCACGTTGAACGCGATGGTCCTGCCGAACACATCGCCCCGCGGCAGCGCGTCGGGGTCCGGGTGCCCCAGGTCCTCCTCCTGGCCGTGGAGCTTCTCGATCTGCTCGGCCAGCTCCCGGACGCCTTTCAGCCCCGCCCCCGAAACGGACTGGTACGACGATGTCACCAGGAACCGGAGCCCGAATTCCCGGTGCAGCGGGGCCAGCGGCATGAGGGCCGTCATGGCCGTGCAGTTCGTGTTGGCCAGGATGCCGCGATGGTCCTTCGCGGCCTCGGGATTGATCTCGGGGACCACCAGGGGGACGGCCGGGTCCATCCGGAACGCCGAGGAGTTGTCGACGCACACGGTCCCCGCCGCCGCGGCCGGCGGGAGGAACTCGCGGGCCACGGCTCCACCGGCGGACACCAGCGCGATGTCGATCCCCTCGAACCACCTGCCATCGAGGGTTCGAACCCTGAGCTCCTGTCCCCGGAACCGCAGGAGCTTCCCTTCGGAGCGAGGAGAGGCGAACGGGACCAGCTCGTCGAGCGGGAAGTCCCGCTCCTCGAGGATCCGCAGGACGGTCGAGCCAACCGCACCGGTGGCCCCGACCACGGCGACCCGGGTCACGCGTGCTCCTCCCGCGCCGCGGACTCCTCGGCGATGGCGAACTTCGCGTGGACCGCCCTGACCGCCCGGTCGGCGTCGGCGGCCCGGATCAGACACGAGATCCGGATCGACGAGGTCGAGATCATCTCGATGTTGATGCCCTCCTCGGCGAGGGCGGCGAACATGTCGGCGGCCACGCCGGGGTGGCTCTTCATGCCGGCCCCCACCAGCGAGACCTTCGCGATGCCCTCGTCGAGCGAATACCCGGCGGCCCCCACCTCCCCGACCATGCGGTCCATGGTGGCCCGCACCCGGGGCAGGTCCTCGCGGGGCGCGGTGAAGGACACGTCGGTCAGGTCCCGGTGGGAGACGTTCTGCACGATCATGTCCACGTTCACGCCCTCGTCGGCCAGGGCCCGGAAGATCGCCGCGGCCACGCCCGGCCGGTCGGGGACCCCCTCGATGGTGACCTTGGCCTCCGAGTCGTCGGCGGCCACGCCCGAGATGATCGCCTGCTCCATTCGAACGTCTTCCTCCGTCACCCACGTCCCGGCCTCGTCGCCGAACGAGGACCGCACGTGGATCGTCACGCCGTACCGCCGAGCGTACTCGACCGAACGGGCCTGCAGGATCTTGGCCCCGGACGCGGCCAGCTCCAGCATCTCCTCGTACGACACTGCGTGCAGCATCCTGGCGTCGGGCACCACCCGTGGATCGGCGGTGAACACGCCGGGGACGTCGGTGCAGATCTCGCAGAACTCCGAGCCCAGGGCCGCGGCCAGCGCCACCGCCGTGGTGTCCGATCCGCCCCGCCCCAATGTGGTCACGTCGTAGGCCGTGGACACGCCCTGAAACCCGGCCACGATCACGATGTTCTGCCGGTCGAGGGCCTCCCGGATGCGCCCCGGGCGGATGTCGATGATCCGGGCTTGCCCGTGGGCGGTGTCGGTGATGATCCCGGCCTGCGAGCCCGTGTACGAGGCGGCCGGGAACCCCCGCTCGTTGATGGCGATGGCCAGCAGCGACATGGCGATCCGCTCGCCGGCGGTGAGGAGCATGTCGAGCTCGCGCAGGTTCGGCAACGGCGAGAGCCGGTGGGCCATCGCCAGCAGCTCGTCGGTGGTCTGGCCCATCGCCGAGACCACCACGACCACGTCGTATCCCTCACGCCGGGCCTCCACCACCCGCTCGGCCACGGCCCCGATGCGGTCCACGGTCTCGACGGAGGTCCCGCCGTACTTCTGGACGATGACGGCCACGTGCCGAGGGTACCGCGCCCGAATGCCGCGATGGGCACTTCTGCTCGACCTGCGGGGATCAGCGGGGAGGAGCTTCCTCCTCCGCCCGCCACCGCCGGGCCGGAGGCGGAGGGCCGCTCGAGTCGAACACGCAGCGGTACAGGATGGCGTGCCCCGGCCTAACCCCCCGCCGGATCACCATACCGACGCCCTCAAGGCGGCGGATCATGAGGATGGCGAAGATGGCCACGGACATGGCGACGAACGCGCCCGGCTGCCCCTGGACGGCCGCGATGACCGGAACCAGCGCCATCGCCACCGTCGTGGCCAGCCCGGTGCTCCGGGCCGCCCCGCCCGCCACGATGAGCAGACCCGCCACCACCATCTCGACCGGCAGCAACACCAGGTAGACGCCCGCGGTCGCCGCCAGCCCCCGGCCGGCCATCTGCCGCGCGTAGAACGGGAAGGCGTGGCCCACCACCACCGCCACACCGACCAGCGAGAGCCACGACGCGTTGAGATCGCCCCATCGCCGGGCGGCCAAGACGAACATGAACCCCTTCAGCACGTCGACGGTGGCGGCCAGCGCGGTCCAGCCCACGCCGAGGTGCTTCGTCATCAGGATGTGCGGATCGGTCTCCCCCGCCCCTCGACCGCTGGACGCGACCAGCTCCGTCGAATGCTTCGCTCTGGCGACGATGAACGTGGAGGGGATCGTTCCTGCCAGGTATCCGCCCGCGATCCAGAGGAGCTCTGCCCCATGCACTGCCCTAGCCTAGCCCTCGCGTGGCGATGGGCAACCCGGAGTTCGGTACGGCATCGGACATTCGACCCGAGCCCGGCGGTGGTCCGGATTCACTCGCAGAAGAACGCCGTCCCCACCAGACCGGGGCCCGTGTGGGCGCCGATCACCGGGGTGACCGCCACCACGTGGCTCTCCACCACGGTGGCCCGTTCCCCGATGGAGTCCATCAACTCCCGGGCGTCGACATCCGCGGCGGCGTGGATCGCGGCCAGGTGGACCGGCCGGTCCCCGATCTCCCCCAGCGTCTCCTGCACCACTCGGTCGATGGCCCGTCGCCGGGTTCGGGGACGAGCCACCGGTCCGACCTCGCCGGCCGCCATCCGGAACACCGGCTTGATGTCGAGCATCGTGGCCGCGTACGCCTGGAGCTTCTTCACCCGGCCGGACCGGCGAAGGAACTCGAAGGTGTCGATGGTCGCGCAGATCCTGGCCTTCCCGGCGACGGCACGAGCGCGTTCGGCGACCTCCGACAGCGAGCCTCCGGCCGCGGCCCGCCGCGCCGCCTCCAGCGCCACGAACCCCTCCGCCATCGACGCGATGCCGGAATCGATCACCTCGACCCGCCCGCCGAACCGTTCCGCGGCCAGCGCCGCCTCCTGATGGGCGGAGCTCATCGAGGCGGCCACGGTGACGCACACGATCTCGTCCTGCCCGGCCCGGCGGTACGCGTCGAGGAAGTCCCCCGGGGACGGCGTCGACGTGGTGGCCGTCGCCGAATGCGTCACCAGGCGCTGGTACAGATCCTCGGGGGCCATGTCCACACCGTCGCGGTAGACCCGGTCGTCGAACATCAGATACATTGGGACGACCTCGATGCCCAACTCGGCGACGAGGGCGCCCGGGAGGTTCGCCGCGCTGTCAGTGACGATGGCAACCACGTCGATCAGGGTTCCATGACGGCCGAGCAGGGACAAGCGGGCTTCCGGGCGGTGTTTCGGTCGAAGGGCTTCACCCGGCTGCTGGTGGGGCAGTCGGTGTCGTCACTGGGCGACTGGGTGGCCACGTTCGCCTTCATCGTCGGCGCGTACGCCCTGTCCCACCAGAACCAGACCGCGGTGGCGGTGGTCCTGGTCCTTCGGCTGGTGCCGCCCATGTTCGCCGCCCCGGTCGGAGGGGTGGTGGCCGACCGCCTTCCCCGCCGGACGATCATGGTCACCTGCGACCTGTCACGCGCTGCACTCATCGCCCTCGTCCCGTTCGTCGGCCTCACCCTCCTCTACGTGATCGCGTTCGTCCACGAGTCGATCTCGCTGTTCTTCCTCCCCGCCCGGGACGCCAGCGTCCCCGCCCTGGTGCCCCGGCGGGTCCTGCCGGAAGCGAACGGGCTGATCCTGGCGTCCTCCTACGGCACGTTGCCGCTCGCCGCGGCCCTGTTCAGCGGCCTGCGGCTGGTGGTTGCCCACATCCCGTCGGCCATCCCGTTCGCCCATCTGTTCCGGGCCCACCCCACCGCGTTCGCCTTCTTCTTCGACGCGGCGACCTTCGTGTTCTCCGCGAGCATGATCGTCCGCCTGCCGCTCCAGGAGAAACGGACGAAGGAGGAGCTGGACCTGTTCAAGGGGGTGGTCGAGGGCGTCCGATACGTCATGGGCCATCCAGGCCTTCGCTCCCTCGCCTACGGGTTGGTCGTCTCGATGTTCGGCGGGGGGGTGCTGTTCGCCGTGGGGATCGGCTACATCCACCAGACCCTTCACGGCACCGACGTGGACTTCGGGTTCCTGGCCGCGCTGTGGGGGCTGGGGATGGGCCTCGGCCTCGCGGCGGTGCGGCTGCTGATCAAGCGGGGGAAGGACAAGGTGTTCATCGCCGCCGTCGCGGCGTGCGGCGGGATCCTGGTGATCATGGCCCTCCTGCCCTTCCGGTGGCTGGCGTTCCTGGCCTCGGTCGGGTTCGGGATGGCGTTCTCCATCGCCATCGTCCTCGCCCTCACCGCCGCCCAGGAGACGGCCGAGGACCGCATCCGGGGCCGCATCATGGGCGGGGTGCAGATGTTGTTCCGGGTCGGGCTGGGCGCGGGAGCGCTGGGGATCGGCGCCCTGGCCCACTCCATTCGCCACCTGAGCTTCGGGTTCATCTCCCTGGACGGGAACCAGGTGGGGATGATCGTGGGGGGTGCGCTCATCATGTTGGGCGCCGTGGCCTCCTCGGGGGTGACCCACTCCCCGGCCTGGTCGAACCCCTGAGCGTTCGGGCTCTACATCTCGCGGCGGCCCTCGAGGGCCTGGCCCAGCGTGACCTCGTCCGCGTACTCCAGGTCCCCACCGACCGGGAGCCCGCTGGCCAGGCGGGTGATCAGGATCCCGGTCGGCTTCAGCAGGGCCGCCACGTACATGGCGGTGGCGTTGCCCTCGAGGTTGGGATTCGTGGCCAGGATCACCTCCTGGACGCCGTCCCGCTGGACCCGGTCGAGAAGCTCCTGCACCCGCAGGTCGTCGGGGCCGATACCCTCGAGCGGCGAGATGGCCCCGCCCAGAACGTGGTACCGCCCGCGGATCACCCCGGCCTTCTCCACCGCGGCCTGGTCCTTGGGCTCCTCGACCACGCAGATCACGCTGGGATCCCGGCCGGGGTCGCGGCACACCCGGCACAGGTCCCCTTCGGACACGGTGTAGCACTGGCGGCAGAACCGGACCCGGTCCTTGGCTCCCAGGAGCGCCTCGGACAGCCGCCTGGCGTCTTCGGGGGGCGCCTTCACGATGTGGAAGGCCAGCCGCTGGGCCGACTTCGGCCCGATGCCGGGCAGCCGGGACAGCTCGTCGATCAGGTCCTGGATCGGGCCCTCGTACACGCTACGGGCCGACCTCCTCCACCTCTTCGACCTCCGCGCCCAGCTCTTGCTTCAGCCTGGCCACGGCGTCCTCGTGCGACGGCGAGGGCTCGTCGTCTTCGATGAGGGGCGCGTCGACCAGCGGCTCGCGCGCCACACACCGGATCCGCGGCCGAACCCCGAACACGTCGGCGAAGGCCTCCAGGAACTCCTCTTGCTTCGACTGAACCTTCTGCACCGCGAACTTCTTTCCGGGCGGGAAGGCCAGCTCGAGCGTCTCGCCGTCGTAGGCAGCGGCGGTCACCGACTCCAGGCTGGCCTGGAGGATCATCTGGCGCCGTTCGCCCAGCCGGTCGAGGAGCTGGGACCACGACCGCCTGATGGCCGTGACGTCGAGCGCGCCCGCATCGGGCGCGTGGGGCGGCGGCGGCGGCTCCTCCCCGGCGGTCGGGCCGGCTGCGCTCCGCCCGGCCAGTCCCCACCCAACCCCGGGCTCCGCTCCGCCGGCCCTCGTTTGGGAAGCATCGGGCTCGGCTCCGCCGGCCCGCCTCTGGGAGGCATCGGGTTCGGCTTCGGGGGGGGCGGCCTCGGGTTCCTGGGAGCTCGGCTGCGACACGCCGGCGAGGCGCTCCAGGCGCTCGATCCTGGAAGCCAGGCCGGCCGCGTTCGGATCGGCTTCGGGGACGGTGGCGCGCAACAGCGCGAGCTCGAGCGTCAGCCTGGGGCTTGTGGTCCAGCGCATGTCGGTCTGGGCGGCCACCAGCAGCGACAGGACTCGGCTCAGCTCGCCCACGGTGAACTTCCCCGCTTGCGCCGCCAGGCGCCCGTGCCGCTCGGGGGTCGCGTCGA
>DASWCX010000053.1:0-1833 GCA_036395815.1 Actinomycetota bacterium
TTCAACGCGTTTTTCGCCACCTTCACGGCGTCCCTGCCGTCGGAGACCACCGGCACCCCGATCTCCCGTCCCAATGTGAACAGCTGCTCGACCGCGGCCGGGCGCTGGAGGTCCGCCGCCACCAGCAGCGGCTGCTTGCCCTTCTCCTTCAGGTGTCGGGCGAGCTTCGCGCACGCCGTCGTCTTCCCCGAGCCCTGGACGCCGGCCATCATGATCACCACCGGGTTGGCTCCGGGGAGCCGGAAGGGACTGTGCTCGCCGCCGAGGGTCACCACCAGCTCGTCGCGGACCACCTTGATCACCTGCTGGGCGGGGGTGAGCGACCGCATGACCTCGTCGGAGGTGGCCCGCTTGCGGACCCTGGCCAGGAAGTCGTCGACCACCTCGAGAGCGACGTCGGCGTCGAGCAGGGCCGTGCGGATGTCGTCCAGGGCCGCGTCCACCTGTTTCGGGTGGAGCTTGCCTCTGGCCCGGAGGCGCCGAAAGACGCCGTTCAGGCTTCGCTCGAGGGTGTCGAACATCTCCGTCTGTCGTGGTGGGGCGTGCGTATGCTACCGGTGAACGGCCATTGTACCGGCCGCCCGCCGGAGGGCAGATGATCGGGACCCGAGCCGTCGAGTTCGAGCAGGCGAGCCGACTCGAGCGCGCCCTGGTGATGGTCCGGTGGCTCGGCGTCGTCCTCGGCGTCTATCTCATCTCCCAGACGAACGCGGGCGACCGCCAGTACTTCCCCTTCCGCGCCTCGTCCACGAGGATCGACATCGGCTACGCGATGATCGCGGGCCTGGCCCTGGCGAACCTGGTCATCTGGCGCGGCACCGAACGGGCTAGGAGCGCCAGGCGGATCAGGCAGATCGGGATGGCCGCCTTCGCCATCGACGCGGCCGTGCTCCTCGGGCTGGCCTGGCTGTACAGCTACGACCCTCGAGGGTCCACGTGGGTGGTGATCTACCTCCTGCCGCTGGAGGGAGCGCTCCGGTACCGGCTGGTGGGCGCTCTGGTTGCGGTGGTCGTCTCGCTGGCCAGCGAGCTGGGCCGGGAGGGGTACCTCGCCGCCACGTTCCCCGGATACCGGTACGAGTTCTCGAATGTGGCCTTCACCATCGGGATCCAGACGCTCGTGGCCCTGGTGGCCGGGTTCACGGCCCGGTCCTTGGCTCGAGAGGCCGAGAACGCGGCGGATCAGGCCCTGCGGTTCCAGGAGGCCGCCCGCCGGGAATCCATGGCCCGCCGGGAGCTGGCCGCGTTCAACACCGCCATCCTGACCGGGGTGGCCGCCGAGGACCTGGACACCTCGATCGAGCAGATGGCCGGCGCCATCGGCCGCGACCTCGGGTTCGAGAGCTTCACGATCATGCTCCGCGAGGGCGACGAGCTGGTGGTCAAGGCCATGTACGGCATGCCATTCTTCGAGGACCGCATCCCCTTCGGCTGTGGTGTGACCGGGACCGTGGCCATGACCGGACTGGCGCTCTCCGTGCCCGACGTGGAGCAGTTCCCCGGCTACATCGTGGCGGACCCACAGATGCGCTCGGAGATGGCCGCGCCGCTTCGGATCGGCGAGGAGGTGATCGGCGTGGTCGACGTCGAGAGCCGGCAGGCCGCGGCGTTCGACGAGCCGGCGCTCGGGGTCCTGACCCGCCTGGCCGACCAGATCGCCCTGGTCATCCACAGCGCCCGGCTCCACGCCCAACAGCGCGAGACGCTCGAGCGCCTGCGCGAGCTGGACCAGATGAAGTCCGACTTCGTGGCCATCGCCAGCCACGAGCTCCGAACCCCGCTCACGGCGATCCACGGGTACGTCCGGACCCTGGTGAGGCGGTTCGACTCGCT
>DASWCX010000054.1:0-4978 GCA_036395815.1 Actinomycetota bacterium
CCGCTGGCCGCCGTGTGCGTCCGCGCGGGCCACCGCCGGGTGCCCGACGAGCGCTGCGCGTGCGGGATCTACGGGGTGGCGGACCCCGCCGACCTCTCGCGACGGGGTTATCTGCTCTCCGAGCCCTACCCGACCACGGCCACCCGGCTCGTGGCTGGGGTGATCGAGCTGTGGGGCCGGATCGCCTGCGGGAGCCGGGGGTGGCGGGCAGGCTACGGCCGACCGGCGGGGCTGGTCCGGTCCCGGGCCACGGTCCCGTTCCGCCTCGGGCCGGGAGAGCTGGACCGGGTGGCCCTGCGATACGGGATCCCAGTGCTGGCCGACTGGCCCGAGCTGACGCTCCCCGTGGCCTCCGCGGCCTGAGCTCTCCGATCCGAGGATCCGCTCCGCCCGAGCCGGTTTGGTGCAGGATTCGGGGTGACATGGGCTGGTACGCGGACACCGTCAGGCGATTGGGCCACGCCCGGTGGTTCGCGTGGCTCGGCAGCCGGGTGGCGCCCCCGGTGGACCGCGCCCTGTACCGGTTGACCGGAGGGAAGGTTCTCGCCACCGGCAAGCCCGTTTTCCCGACCCTGCTGCTGACCACCGTCGGCCGCCGGTCCGGCCACGAGCGGACCACACCGCTCCTGTTCATCCGGGACGGCGAGCGCCTGGTGGTGGCGGGGTCGAACTGGGGCCGGCCGGGACACCCCGCGTGGGCGCTCAACCTCATGGCGAACCCGAGGGCCAGGGCCCAGATCGGCCGGGACGTGAGGGAATGCCGGGCCCGGGACGCGACCGCGGACGAGCGGGAGTCGCTGTGGCCGAAGCTGGACCAGGTGTGGCCCGCATACGACACCTATCGCAAGCGCGCCGGCCGGGAGATCCACGTGTTCGTGCTGGAGCCGGATCCGGGCTGACGAAGGGAGGAAGGGTGGCGCGGGCGGTATGGGCGGGGTCGTTGTCGTTCGGGCTGGTCAACATCCCGGTGAAGCTGTTCAACGCGACCACCCCGAAGGACGTGCGGTTCCACCAGTTCGAACAGGGAACGGGGAGGCGGATCCGCTACCGCCGAGTGACCGAGGAGCCGGAGGAGCAGCCCGGGCCCGCGGCAGAGCCGGAGCCGGAGGCGCGGACGGAGGCCGTTCCCGAAGCACCTCCGCCGGGGCCGCCCGAGCCAAGCGCTGAACCATCGCGGCCGGCCGAGTCGGAGGTCCCGTTCGAGGAGATCGTGAAGGGGTTCGAGATCGACCCCGGCCGGTACGTCATGGTCAGGCCCGAGGAGGTCCGAGCCCTGGAGCCGGAGCGGACCCAGGCCATCGAGATCGAAGGGTTCGTGGAACTGACGGAGATCGACCCGGTGTACTTCGAGAAGACCTACTACGTCGCCCCCCAGCGCGGGGTGGGCGCGGAACGACCGTACGCGCTCCTGCTCGCGGCGCTCCGGGAGACGAACAAGGTCGGGATCGCCCGGTTCGTGATGCGGACGCGCGAGTACCTGGCGGCGATCCGGCCAACCGACGACGTCGTGGTGCTCGAGACGCTGTTCTTCGACGACGAGGTACGCCGGGTCGCCGAGATCGACAACATCCCGGGCGAGGCCGGGGCCACCGATCGAGAGCTGGCCATGGCCATCCGGTTCATCGACCTGCTGGGGATGGCGTGGGACCCGGGCCGGTACCGGGACACGTATCGCGAGCGGGTCCTCGAGCTGCTCCGGGCCCGGGCCGAGTCCGAGGGCGTGGTCGAGCAAGCGCCGACCGAGGCTGCTTCGGCGCCGGAGGTCCCCGACCTCATGGCCGCGCTCAGGGCCAGCGTGGAGGCGGCGAAGGAACGCCGGGCCGAGGACCGCGGGTCCGGGCGCCGAACCGGGTAGCCGTGGCCGGGGGCTCGTACACGCTGGAGGAGATCCCGCCCGACCCGTTCGACCTGTTCGAAGGGTGGCTGGCCGAGGCCAGGGCCACCGAACCCCCCGATCGGGCCGAGGCCATGGCCCTGGCCACCGCCACAGCCGGCGGCGTCCCCTCGGCCCGGATGGTCATGCTCCGCGGGTTCGACCGGCGAGGCTTCGCGTTCCACACGAACTACCGGAGCCGCAAGGGCCGGGAGCTGGCCGAGAACCCGAGGGCCGCGCTGGTCTTCCACTGGTACGAGCTGCACCGGCAGGTCATCGTGACCGGAGATGTGCGACCGCTCCCACGCGGCGAGTCCGAGGCGTACTTCGCGACCCGGCCGCTCGGCCACCGGCTCTCGGCGTGGGCCTCGCACCAGGACGAGGTGATCGCCGATCGCTCGGTGCTCGAGCGCGGGTTCACCGAGGCCGTCGGGCGATTCGGCGACGACCCCCCGCTCCCCGGCTACTGGGGCGGCTACATCCTCACCCCGACGACGATCGAGTTCTGGCAGGGCCGCGCCGACCGGCTGCACGACCGGGTTCGGTACGAACGGACCGGCCCCGACGCGTGGCGAGCCGACCGGCTCGCTCCCTGAGTAGCCTGTACGCCGTGACGACCCCGAGAGAGGTGGCCGCCCGGATCGGCCCGGTGGGCATCTGGAGCCCCCATCTCCAGTGGCAGACCGCGTCCGTGGCGCAGGAGGCCGTCGCGCTCGTGGAGTCTCTCGGGTTCGGCGCGGTGTGGATCGGGGAGGCCACGGGGAAGGAGGCGCTGACCCACGCCGGGGTGCTCCTGGCGGGCGGGGGCCGGATCGTGGTGGGCACCGGCATCGCCAGCATCTGGGCCCGAGACCCCATCTCGATGGCGAACGGGGCACGCACCCTGGCCGACGCGTACCCCGGCCGGTTCGTCCTCGGACTGGGGGTGAGCCACCCGTTCCTCACCGAGCCCCGCGGCCGCACGTTCCGCCAGCCCTTCGAGCACATGCGCTGGTATCTCGAGGCGATGGACTCGGCCCCCTATGTGGGACCCGACGTCGAAGCACCGCCGCGAGTGTTGGCCGCCCTGGGCCCGAAGATGCTGGAGTTGGCCCGGGACCGGGCCTCGGGGGCCCATCCCTATTTCGTCCCGGTGGAGCACACGGCCTGGGCCCGTGAGGCGCTGGGCCCGGATCCCTTGCTCGCGCCGGAGCAGGCGGTGGTGCTGGAGCGAGACGCGGATGCGGCCCGAACGCTGGCGGGGACGTACATGCGTACGTACCTGGAGCTCCCCCACTACACGAGCAACCTCCGTCGCCTTGGATGGGCCGACGACGATCTCGCCGGCGAAGGCAGCGACCGTTTGGTGGATGCGTTGGTGGCCCGGGGCGGCGTCGACGCGGTGGTGGCCAGGGTGCGGGAGCACCTCGACGCCGGCGCCGATCACGTGGCCCTGAGGATCCTCACGCCGAACCCGAAGGAGTTCCCGAAAAAGGAGCTGGAGGAGATCTCCGCCGCCACCCGCGATCTATGAGGTACGCCGCCCACCGAGAAGCGGGAACGAAAGCATGATCACGATCTCCGAGTCCGCCGTCATTCGCCGTCCGGTGGAAGAGGCTTCGACGTCGCGGCCGATCCGCAGACGCAGCTCGCTTGGGACCCGGGCACGCTTCGAAGCATCGAGAAGCTGACCCCCGGCCTGCTCGGCCAGGGATCGCGGTACCGGGGCGACTTGAAGGGATCCGACGTGGTCGAGTACGAGTACGTCGAGTTCGACCGGCCGCGCCGCTTCGCCCATCGGGCCGACGTGAAGCTCGGGAGGATTCGCCACGTGTTCACGTTCGACCCGGTGCCCGAAGGGACCCGGCTGACGCAGGAGGCCCACCTGAGGCGGAACTTCCTCGGCCGGTTGATGGGACCCCTGGCCACGAGGTTCGTACGCAAGCGTTTCCGCGTGATCGCGTCGGAGCTCGGCACGTACCTGGCGAGCCGGTAGTTGCGTACCCCTTCACGGGTTGTCGCGGTCTAGGGCGCCCCGGGCGCGAGGTTCACACCGGGACACCGACCGGAGAGTTTCTGCATGTCATGATCCACCTTCGAGTATGCAACTACTATCCGAAGCCCGGACGCGGGACGTGAGTCGATCGAGGCGGTAGCTACACGGTATCCGTCCGCGTCCGACAAGAGCGTCTCCAATGCTGAGGCTGTGTCGGTATCGGGAATTGAGGCGTACCGGCGTTCATCTAAACGGAGCCGCGACTCAGCGTCCCGGATTGCGGCCATGTGTTTCGCGTTGCTCTTGGTTGGATCGAAGGTCGTGGTATCCACGAGGGCGCGCAGGTCCGAGCAGAGGGCGCGGTCGATACCTGTGGACCGTGGTGAGGTGGTACATGCATCGACCATCGCTGCGACAAACAGGAAGCCGCCAATGACCGAGGTCAGGAGCTTTGCGAGCCTTCCGCATTCGCCCACCCGCAGGGTAGTCGGCGATCGCCCATCAACTTTCATGGGCATCCAACTGAAGCTCAGCGAGAAGGCGCGCTTCCTTACGATGCAAGGCTCGACTCTTTCGCACGAGCCTCAGGGTCCCGTCGGCGTAGGCAGCCAGCGCCTGCCACCCCAGGATCACCACGGCGACACATAGGGTGGCCACGGCGAGGTGGAGGTCTTCACCGGCCGGGATCTCGTATAGCGCCGCTGCGACGAATATCCACGTGAAGAGGAAGACGGAAATGCGAGTCCCGAGTTCAGCGGCAGACACCGGCAACGTCCACCGTAGCAACCATCGCCTGACCCCATGAAACCTTCGGCTGGACTGCCGGGCAACGGCGAATGCGCGCTCGTGACGCCGGCAGCGGTACAGGATCCGGGCGGCCGCAGAATGGACCCGGGGAGACTGCGGAGCCAGGGCCAGCATCCGTTCCGCCGCGTCGGCTGCCTGGGTGAGATTCCCGATCGACATGTGCGCCCAAGCGATGGCGCCCCACAGGCTCGGATCCTCCGGGAGCGACTTTGTTGCTTCCGAATACTCCTCCAAAGCCTCTTGAGCTCGATGGCACACTACCAATGCCGCTCCAAGGTAGAGCCTGACCCTTCCGATTCCAGGCCACCTTTCGGCCAGCGCCC
>DASWCX010000055.1:0-1836 GCA_036395815.1 Actinomycetota bacterium
CGAAGGGCAACCCCATCCTCGACCAGGACGGCCACCCGACCGTCGACGAGCGGTCCCCCGACGACCGGACCATCCGGGCCATCTGGGCCCGCGACTGGGACATCCTGCCCTTTGCGGACTTCCCCCCCAGGCCCGAGTTCCTGTTCACCCAGTCCCCGACGGGCGCCAACTTCCCCGAGGCCAGCGGCGACGAGGACTGGCCGCGGAAGCGGACGTCGCTCAACAGCCGCGACCGCATGATGCTGGTCCACGAGACCTCGAACTTCTATCTCGAGCGAACCGTCAAACGGAAGACGCACGACTGGCCGCCGTCCGCCGTCCCTACCAAGCGACTCATGCTGACCGCGCTCGGCGGGTGGCTGGACAGCCGCGTGGTGTTCGACACCCTTCCCGACGGCGGCCTGACCATCGAGGAGTGGAAGCACCGCGCCGCCATGGGCCGGGATCACGAGGTCAAGGTGGTCTACGCCGGGTTCCTGATGCCATTCGGCCACCGGGCCTCGCTGATCAAGATCACCGAGCGGAAGTTCGCCCAGGGCGACGGCGGGACCGCGGCCTACCTGTTCCAGCGGATGTTCATCATCGTGCGCGAACCCGAGCGGACCTTCCGGACCACGAACGTCACCTTGGCCGACGGCCGGCAGGTGGACCTGGTCATGCCCTTCACCAGCGTCCGCATCCTCACCCTGCTGACGCCCCCCCTGGACGAGCCGAAGGACCTCAGCGGGAAGATCGCGTCGGGCCACCTGTTCGAGCCCCACGTCGAACAGCCCGACGGCGTGGTCGCGCCGTTCCTGTTCAAGATCCACGCCGTCGACGTGGAGGGCAACCAGGTGGAGTTCTCCGCGCCGCTGGTGTTCGCAGAGCGCGATCACAACGACCCCACGGGGGGCATCCTGGATGCCGCGATCACCGCGTACAACACCAGCAACCTGGTGACGCGGACGTTCGACCTGAACGGCGCCCGCGTCGCCTATGCCGAAGGCGCCACGACCGACGACACTGCCGTCGCCACGCGGAGCATGACGTGGCACGTGGCGACGGCCGGGAAGCTCCAGAATCGGTCCCAGGACGACCCGAGGTTCGTCCCGATCCTGGACGAGGCCCAGGCGGTCATCCCGGCCATGAGCGCGCTGGCCGGGGCGGAGAAACCCACCCGCGTGAAGTACCCGGTGGCCTTCGCGAAGAAGGGCTTCACCGGCAACGCGGCGGAGGTCTTCCTGGCCGTGCCGGACTCCCCAGACATGAGCTTCGCCGGCCAGAGCAACCGCTCCGGCGGGTTCGTCACTCCCAGCCTGAAGGTCACCGGGCTGTCCCGGCTCACCGGCCCGGTGAGCAGCGACCCCGAGGACCTGATCACAGCCCCCGGCAACTTCTCCGTGGAGGACTTCTTCAAGGGCGTCAGCGCGAAGCTGTTCGGCCTGATCCCTCTGGGGGAGCTGTTCAAGAGCGTGGCGAAGGGGTTCGGGCCCGAGAAGGTCCCGAGGTTCGTCACGCAGGCCCTGGACGTTGCGGCCACTCTGCAGCAGAACGTAGCCCGGCTGCACGACGCGGCCGTGCAGCATGCCGCCGAGCTGGGGGCCGAGGCCGATGCCCTGAAGACGGCCGGCCAGAAGCTGCTGGACGACGTGGCCGCCCTGCACAACGACGCCACCAACCCGCCGGACCTGGGGGCGGATCTCGACGTCATCGTCACCCACCTCGGCGGGTTCACGGCCGAGGTCGAGGGGTCGGGGCTCCCTCAGGCAGAGCGCCAGCAACTCGTGGCGGTGGCCCGGCGGGTCCAGGATCAGCTCTCGGGCGCCACCGGCACCGTGGCGAAGCTGCTGGCGGACT
>DASWCX010000056.1:0-1882 GCA_036395815.1 Actinomycetota bacterium
GAGCGCTGAGCCGCGGGAGGGCGAAGGCCACGACGGCCATGAACACGATCGCCGTCGTCACCGCCGCGATAGGAACCCCTCGCGGCAGGGGGGCCCGCCGCGGCCGGCTGGGGGTGTCGTCCGTGTCCGACTCGCTCATAACATCGGCTCGAGGGCGCGCTGGATCTCGGCGGCGGAGATGACCCCGAGGGATCGGAACCGGATCACTCCGTCCTTGTCCGCGATCACCAACCACGGATCCGTGTCGAAGCCCCACGCCTTGAAGGCCGGGGACAGGTTCTCCGCTGTGCCCGGCGGCGGTTGAAGGTCCTTGCCAGGAAGGAACTCCTCGACGTGGATGAAGTTCGCCCGGTCCTTCCCCGACCGCTCGAACACCAGCAGCAGCTCGTCCACCACCGGGCCGCACGTCCTGGTGCTGCACAGCAGGAGGGTGGCGAAGGAGATCACCGTGGGCTTGCCGCTGGAGAGGGCGTCCTCCACCGAGACGTAGTGCATGTCACAGACTGGCGTCCTGGTGCAGATCTCCTTGATCTTGGCCACCGACGTGGCCACCGGGCGTCGGGACCCGGATCGCCTTGGATCCGAGCTGGGCGGGGGTCGCCCCGCTCGTCGCCTGGAGGGCCCCGGTCCCCGCGAAGCGACGGGAGCGTGCCGTGACCGTCACCCCCACGTTCCAGATCCCCGCGGCCGGCAGCTCGATCTCCGTGGCGAACAGTCCGGGCAGGGGGTCCGAGGGGACCGGTCGTGCGTCCTCTCATGGGCCGTGAGCTCGTACTATGGCGCCTCGTACGGGCCCATGGCCTTGCTCCTGGTGTCCTTGGCCACCCACGCCAGGGGGCGGTGCCGCCCTCGATGACGCTGTTCTGCGGCGTCACCAGGATCAGCCCGAGGCGGTTCCTGCCGGGGTTCATGGGCGGGGCGTCCGCTCCCGTCCCCAGGACCGATACCCGCTTGGCTCCGGCGAGGAGCGAGTCGATCGAGCCGGGAGGGGGGCTCGAGGCGGCGGGTGTGCCGGCCCGGGTGCACACCGCCCCGAGAAGGGTCAGTCCAAAGCCTCCCAGCAGTTGCCGGCGGGTCACCGAAGGCCCCTGTTTCCCTGCCGAGAACGCGCGGAGGGCGGAGGCGAAGGCCCCCTGGGCGGGCCACCAGCCCACCTCGTTCATGGATGGCTCAGGCAACCTCGTTCAGCTCCTTCCTCAGCCGCGATTCGGACAGGGCGCCGCTCCAGGTGAACACGCGCTCGCCGGAGGAATCCAGCACGACCGTCACCGGCTGGCCCACGAACCCGAGGTCGTTGCGGATGGCCCCGGTGGGATCGAACACGCTGGGATAGATCCAGCCGTACTTGCGGATGAAGGCCCCGGCGGCCCCGCGCTGATCCAGTACATCCACGCCCACGAACTGCACCCGCCTCCGGTAGTCCCGGGCCATGCGGGCCAGGCCGGGGGCCTCCGCGATGCACGGTCCGCACCAGGACGCCCAGATGTTGATCAGGACCGGTTTCCCCCGGAGCTGGGCGAGGAGCTGCTGAAACCGAGCCGGGTCGAACTGCGGGAGCGCGGTCGGGCTGGAGGGCAGGAGCGATCCCCCCGGCGGTGACGGCTGGGATGCCGGGGACGAGCACGCCCCGGCGACCAGGGCGAACGCCGTGGCTCCCACCAGACAGGCGATCCGGATGGTGGAGAGCCGGCGGTCGTTCATGGCGCAGGGCATCAGCCGCCTCCCACGTGCGCGGCCACTAGGGGCACCAGGTCCTTCGGGGGCACGTACATCAGCCCACCGTGCTCGGGAGCCCCATAGTCCCGGATCCAGCTGATGCGGCCGGTGCTGTCAACGAGCACGAAGGTGTGCCCGGGCATGGTTCCGCCGCCCATCCCCCAGC
>DASWCX010000057.1:0-1702 GCA_036395815.1 Actinomycetota bacterium
GGTTCGACGCCGAGCTTGCGCAGGCCCTCCTCGGTGCCCCCCTTAACGATCAGCCAGCAGCCGAAGAATCCCACCAGAGACTCCCGTCGTCGCCGATGTTCCTGGTTACCTCTCGATCGTAAGTCGGCCTGATGGTCACACCGCGAACCTCACGTGGAGCACGTCGCCCTCACGGACCACGTAGTCGCGGCCCTCCACGCGGAGCAGGCCCTTCGCCTTTGCCCGATCCCACCCGCCGGCCGCCACCAGGTCGTCGAACCCGATGACTTCCGCCCGGATGAACCCGCGCTGGAGGTCGGTGTGGATGGCTCCGGCCGCGTCCGGCGCCGTGGCCCCCCGGCGAACCTCCCAGGCCCTCGTCTCGTCCTCGCCGGTGGTGAGGAACGTGATCAGGTGGAGCTCCCCGTAGCACGCCGCGATCACCCGGCTCAGCCCCGGCTCCGCCACCCCGAACTCGGCGAGGAGGGCCCGAGCCTCGTCCTCGGGCATCGCCGCGGTCTCCGCTTCGATCTCCGCCGACACCGGCACGGCCCCCTCCGGTAGCCCTGCGGGGAGGCCGGCTCCCTCCTCCACGTTCGCCACCACGACCTGCGGCTTGAGGGTGAGCGGTGCCAGGCTCCGGAGGGCCAGGCGTTCGTCCTCATCGAGGTCGGACAGCCGGAGGGGAACCTCGGCGGAGAGCGCGGCGTGTGCCCGCTCCAGCGCGTGCAGCTCGGCCAGCTCGTGTTGCCCGCGGCTCTTGGCCCGGCGGCGAGCGCTCTCCAGGGCGCTCTCCACGTTTCCCAGGTCGGCCAGCACGAGCTCCGTCTGGACCTCGCCCATTTCGGCCACCGGATCGGCGCTGGGGCCGAAGGCCCGGACCACCACGCACAGGGCGTCGGTCTCCCGCAGGGCCGCCAGCCCCTGCCCGCTCGTTCCCCCGGGCACATCGACGAACCCCACCTGGGCCGGGACGATCCGCGCCGACCGCTCCATCTCGGCCAGGACCGGCAGCCGAGGGTCGGGGACCGCCACCACAGCCCGGTTGGCCCGGCCTCCCACGGCGCCGGTGCGGGTGAGCGCGGTGAACAGGGTCGACTTGCCCGAGTACGGGACCCCGACCAGCCCGACGTCCTTCATCCCGCGGTCACGGTCCGGCCTCGTTCGGGGGCTCGGGGAGCGAGGCCGGCAGCGCGGCGATGTGCGCGATCAGCGCCGAGTAGTCCATCCGCGACAGACCGGCGCCATCGGCTTCCGCAAGCAGGTCGCGGACCGTCTCGGCCTGCCGCAGCCGGACCCCCCTCGCTTCGGCCGCCCGGGTCAGCAGGTTCGAATCCTTGAGCGCGGTCTCCAGCCGGAAGTTCGGCTCGTAGACCCCCGACTCGATCCGTCCCCGCTTGCTCCTGACGGTGGGCCCGACCACGGCGCCCTCCAGCACGTCGAGGACGGCCCTCCGGTCCAGCCCCAGCGCCCGACCCAGCGCCAGGGCCTCGCCGATGGCTGCCATGACCGGCCCGAGCGTGGAGTTCACCACCAGCTTCATGGCCGCCCCGCTCCCCAGGGGCCCGACGTGGCGCGGGAAGCCGAGCACCTCGAACAGCGGGAGGAGCCGCTCATAGGCCTCGTCCGACCCGCCGGCGAACACCTTCAGCGCTCCTTCAGTGGCCTCCCTGACGCTGCCCAGCACCGGGGCGTCCACCAGCTCGATCCCGGAGGGAAGCCG
>DASWCX010000058.1:0-4538 GCA_036395815.1 Actinomycetota bacterium
CCCACCCGGATCCCGTGGTCGCGGGCGAACCGGATCAGGTCCCACACGATCAGGAAGTAGCCGGCGAAGCCCATCGGCACGATCACGCCGAGCTCGTACTCGATCCGGTCGCGGATCTCCGGTGTCACGGTGCCGTAGCGCCCGGCCGCCCCCTCGTACACCAGGTCGCGCAAGTGGTCCTCGAGCGACCGGCCCGCAGGCGGGTCGAACCGCGGCAGGTGGAGCTCCCCGAACGTCAGCTCGAGCTCGCAAGCCTCGGCGATCCGGAGGGTGGCCTCACAGGCCTCCGGCAGCTCGGCGAAGACCTGGCGCATCTCCTCGGCCGGCTTCAGGTAGAACTCGTCCGTCTCGAACCTCAGCCGGGCGGTGTCGGTCTGCACCTTCTGCTGCTGGATGCACAGGAGGACGTCGTGGGGCCGGGCGTGCTCCCGGTCCGTGTAGTGGCTGTCGTTCGTCGCCGCCAGGGGCACGCCCGTGGCCCGCGACAGCTCGAGCAGCAGTGGGTTGAGCTTCCGCTGGTCCGCCAGCCCGTGGTCCTGGATCTCGAGGTAGAAGGCGCCGGGGCCGAAGATGTCGCGGTAGGTGGCCACCACGTCGCGAGCCTTCGCCTCCTGGCCAGCGATGGAGAGCCTGGCCGTCTCCGAGGCCAGGCAGCCCGACAGGCCGATCAGCCCGGCCGACCGCTCGGCCAGGAGCTGCTTGTCGATTCGGGGCCGGTGGTAGAACCCCTCCAGGTGGGCGTCGGTGACCAGCCGGAGCAGGTTCCGGTAGCCGATCTCGTCGCGGGCCAGCAGCGTCAGGTGGCGGTACTTCTCCTCGTTCTCCCCCGGCTCGCGGTCGAACCGGGAGCGGGGAGCCACGTACGCCTCGACCCCGATGATCGGCTTGACCCCGTGGTCCTTGCCGGCCAGGTAGAAGTCGAGGGCCCCGAACATCGCCCCGTGGTCGGTGAGCGCCAGGGCCGGCATGCCGAGCCGTTCGGCCTTGGCGAACAGCTCCTCGATCCGGGACGCCCCGTCGAGCAGCGAGAACTCACTGTGCGTGTGAAGGTGAACGAAGCTTCCGCCGCTCACGGACTCCCCAGTTCGACGGCCTCCAGGCCCCGGGACGGGGGGAGGTCGCCCCGAAGCGCTGTGGAAAACCTGTTGAAAGAATCACATCCTTGTAATTCCTGTCCCGCTGAGGGTACACTGCGGCGATCAGCCCATGCAAGCCGATCCGATCATTCTCGCTCCCGGATGAGGCTCTCGTACTCCGCCATCTCGACGTACGAGCTGTGCCCGGCCAAGTACCGGTTCCAGTACGAGCAGCGCTTCCCCACCACGACGTCGCCGGCGCTCGCGTTCGGGGACTCCCTGCACCGCACCCTGTACCGATTCCACGACCGGCCCGTTCCGGTGGCCCCGTCGCTCGAGGAGCTGCACGAGATGCTCGAGGGCGAGTGGGTCGGCGAGGGTTACCGGGACCCTTCGGAGGAGCGGACCTACCACGATCACGCCCGCCAGGTCCTGGCCGGCTATCACCGCGACAACGCGCCCTCATTCCGGATCCCGGCCGCCCTCGAGTTCCGGTTCACCATCGAGGTCGAGGGCGTCCAGATCTCCGGGGTGATCGACCGGATGGACCGGATCCCCGGCGGCGGCTACGAGATCATCGACTACAAGACGAGCCGCCGGCTGCCGCCCAGAGAGCGGGTGGACCGGGACCTCCAGCTCTCCGTCTACCACCTGGCGGCGCGGGAGATCTGGGGGATCGAGCCAGAGCGGCTCACGCTCTATTTCCTGCTCCCCGGAGAGCGGATGACCACCACGCGAACCAGCGCCGACGACGACGAGCTCAGGCGGCGGATCGCCACGGTGGCCGAGCGAATCGCGGCCGGCCGGTTCGAACCGCAGCAGAACCCGCTGTGCGACTGGTGCGACTTCCAGAACCGGTGCCCGTTGTTCCGGCACCGGTACGAGAAGGAGCGGGGCGACCCTGCTCCCAACATGACCGCGATGGTCGACGAGTGGATCGCGCTGAAGCGCGAGGACTGGGCTCGGTACCGGCGGCTGGAGGACCTCAGGGCCCTGATCAACGCGTTCTGCGAGGAGCACGACTACCGGCGGCTGTACGGCAGCGACGGATCGGCCGTTGATCGCCGGCCTCAGCACGTGACCGCGCCCGACCCGGAGCGGGTCCGCCGGATCCTTGAGCCCCTGGGGCTGTGGGAGCAGATCCGGTCGGTGGACCCGAAGAAGCTCGGCGAGCTCATCGAGAGCCGCCGTCTCCCGCCGGACGTCGAGGACGCGCTGCTGGCCAGCCGGGAGGAGGTTCGAACCCAGTTCGCCCTGTACCTGAAGGACCCGGCCAGGACGCGTCGGTAGGCCCGGCCCGGCCGTCGCGGAACGCGGCCACCCGAGCCATCAGGGCCTCCCATCGGCGGGCCCGGACGAGCGGGAGGGCGAGCAGCGCCAGGATCGCCAGCACCTCAGCCACGACGAGGGCCCCGAAATACGAGACCCTGGCGGTCGAGGCCACCGTCCCGAGCGGCCTCCGCAGCGCCAGCGAGTACGCGATGGTCAGGGCGGCCTGATACCCGAGGGCCAGCCAGGTCAGGCGGCACCGCCACGCCGCCGCCAGCACCGGAAGCGTCCAGAACAGGTACCACGGGACCGCGTACGGAGCTGCCACCAGATACAGGAGGGCCGAGACGCCCACCGCCCTTGCCGGCGAGGGAAGACGAAGCCACGGCAACGCCGCCGCCAGCGCCAGGATCAGGACCAGGGCCACCGGGATGGCGGAGCCCAGCCGCCCCGGGGCGAGGACGTGGAGGATGCGCCCCGCCCCGGTGGCGATGTCCGGCCGCCCTAACCACGTGAGCCGCCACACGGAGAACGGGGTGACCAGGCCGGTCTCCCCGCCCAGCGCCCGCACCGCTCCGCTCCCGGCGATCAGATAGCCGGCGGCCACGGTCTCGACCACCGCCCCTCCGGCCAGCAGCGCCTCGCGCCAGCTTCGCCGGCGCCACGTCCACAGGACCAGGATCCCGGCCGGCAGCAGGGCGACCACCTTGATCAGGGCCCCCAGACCGACGCAGACCCCCGACAGGGCACTCCGTTCGTCCTCCGCCAGCAGGACAGCGCCGAGCACCGCCAATCCCACCAGCGCGTCGTTGTGCCCGGCGTTCACCACGCCGAGCACGACCAGCGGGTTCAGGCCGAGGAGGGCAAGCGCGCCGGGCGGGGCGGACCGCCTGGCCAGGAGCAGCATGGCCCCGCCGACCCCGAGGACGGCCAGAAACTGGAACTCCACCCGCACACGGAGGGCCGACCCGCGGGACAGCCGGACGGCTTCCGCCGCCGTCTCGTTGAACAGCGGACCGTACAGGGAGGGGGTGTCCCGCCAGGCGCGACTCACCAGGCGCAGCCAGGGATCGTCGGGGAACGCCACCGGGGCGGTCCGGTACGGATCGTCCCCGGAGGCCACGATCCGCCCGTACATGGCGTAGGACCAAACGTCGGCGGACTCCCGAGGCGGGAACGACAACGCCAGGGCGAACAGCAGCCCGGTCACCGCCAGGACCGCGGGGACCGTGAGCCACCGCCGGAGGCCCTCCAGCGCCAGGATCGCCACGAAGCAACCGAAGGCCACGCCTTCGAAGGCGATGTGCGTGCCCCACAGCCAGCCGTCGATCAGCGCGCCGAGACAGCCGGCCACGATGCCGCCCAGCAGCGCGAGCCGGACCTTGCGGCCCGGAGCGGTCGACGGGTCGAGGAGCCGGTTCACGTGGCGAGGACTGCTCGGGTTCGTTGTTCCTTCGTTCGTCCTGATGCCCTCGAAGGTTCCCTGGGATCCGCCCGCTCACTCCCCACGGGTGGGCCGAGCCGGCCCGGGACGGCGCTCCCCGCGGGGCGCCGCCTCCGGGCCCAGCCGCCGGAGGCCGTCCTCCAGGTCAGGTGGCAGGGAGTCCTCGACCTGGACCAGCCTGCCCGTGACCGGGTGATCGAACGAGACGCGCCATGAGTGCAGGAATGGGCGCCCCAAACCGAGCCGGCGGGCGTCCTCGCCGGTCCCGCCGTAGGTCCGGTCGCCCAGGACGGGATGTCCGATCGCCGAGAGGTGCACCCGGATCTGGTGGGTCCGGCCGGTCCTGGGCCGCACCTCGAGGAGCGTGGCCCCGTCGAACCGCTCCCGCACCTCGACCTCGGTGGCCGCCGCCCGCCCTGTGATCGGCCCCAGCCGGATCCTGGGGCCCCGGCGTTGGAGGGGAGCGTCGATCAGGAACCGGCGGTGTGCGGGGCGCCCCCGGACCAGGGCCAGGTACGTGCGGTCGACTTCGTGCCGCCGGAACATCCCGGCCAGCGCGGCCCGGGCCTGCTCGGTCTTCGCCACGACCAGGAGGCCAGAGGTGCCGGCGTCCAGGCGGTGGACGATCCCGGGCCGGAGGGGGTCGTCCCCCGCCGCCAGGACGAGGCCCATGCCGAGCAGCCGGTTGACCACGGTCCCGGTGCGGCGGCCGGAGGTGGGGTGGGTGACCACACCGGCCGGCTTCGACA
>DASWCX010000059.1:0-2503 GCA_036395815.1 Actinomycetota bacterium
GTTGGGCCCCGACACCACGGCCACCAGGCCCGGGTCGACCCCGCCCTCCTCCAGCAGCACCTCGCTCATCCGTTTGCGGGTGTCCTGTTCGATGCCCTTCGCCAGCGAGACCACCGGCACAGAGGACGGCAGGAACTCCCGCACGGCTCTGAAGTTCTCCCGGAAGGTGTGGGACGGGACGGCCATCACCACCACGTCCGCCCCCGACATCGCCCGCTCCAGGTCGTGGGTCGCGGTGAGGGTGGGCGGAAGCTCGATGCCGGGGAGATAGTCGGGGTTCTCGTGGCGGGAGGCGATGGCCTCGGCCAGCTCCTCGCGCCGGGCCCACAGGACCGTGTCCATCCCCTTCCCCGCCGTGATGGAGCCGAAGGCCGTCCCCCACGAGCCGGCCCCGATCACGGCGACCCGCTCCCGTTCGGCTACTGTTCCCACCGCTTCGGGTACCGGCTCCGCAGGTCGTTCACCAGGCGGGTCAGCTCGTCCATGATCGCGTCGGTGACCGTCCGGAGCGTCTGAGGGTCGTCCTGCCGGTCCTCATATTCGGAGAGGTCCATCGGCACCCCGGCCTTCAGCCAGATCGGGCGTCCGAACCTCAGGCTGTGGGCGCCGTCGCGTTGCCACACGTGCCGCGAGCCCCACACCGCGATCGGCAGGACCGGGACCTCGCTGGCCAGGGCGAGCCGTGCGATGCCGGTCTTGCCCTGCATCGGCGTCGAGTCGGGGTTCCGGGTGATGGTGGCCTCGGGGTAGATCACCACGGCCTCCCCGTCCTTGAGCGCCCGCCGGGCCCGCTCCAGCGGCTCCTGCGAGCCCGTCCCGCGCTCCACCCTGATCTGGCGCGCGCCCTCGAGGAGCCGGCGCATGAACGGGTTGCCGTACAGTTCGGACTTCGTCAGGAACCGGGGCCGGCGGTGCGCCTTCAGCAGCATGTAGCCATGGGCCAGCGGGTCGAAGTAGGAGATGTGGTTGCAGGCCAGGAGCAGGGGGCCCTCCTGGGGGACGTGTTCGAGCCCCTCGAACCGCCAGTTGAACCACGTCCCGACCAGCGGGCGAAGGACCCCTGCGGCGAACTGGAACCAGGGCTCCGGCTTTCGCACCGCTCCTCCATGGCGTGCCGGCTCGATACCGGCGGGGCGGCCCTATTCTAGTCAGCCATGCGGGTGCTGGCCGTCCCGATCAAGTCGCTCGAACGGTCGAAGGGCCGGCTGGCCGGGACGCTCTCCCCGGCCGAACGGGCGGTGCTCACGATGGCGCTGCTCGAGGACGTGCTCGACGCGTGCTTCCGCCAGCCCGGGTGGGACGTGGCCGTCGTGTCGCGCGACCAGGCGGTGCTGGAAGTGGCGGCCCGCCGCGGAGCCAGGCCGGTAGCGGAGGAGGGCGGGTCGCTGCTGGGGGCGGTCCGGCAGGTCGAGGCCACGACCAGGGGCCGGTCGAGCGAGCTGGCGGTGCTCCTGGGGGACCTGCCCTACCTCACCGCCGGAGAGCTTCGCCATGCGCTGGCGCTGCCCGGCCCGGTCGTGGCCGCCCCCGCCCTCTCGGACGGCGGCACGAACCTGCTCCTGCGCAGGCCTGCCTCGGTGATCCCGGCCAGGTTCGGGCGGTCGTCGTTCGCCAAGCACCGATGGGCGGCTCGACGAAAGGGGCTGAAGCTGGTCGAAGCTCGAGGCCCGGGCCTCGAGCGGGACCTGGACCGGCCCGCAGACCTGGCCGCGCTCGTGGCGAGCGGCCATCGAGGCCGGGCCCGGACGGCTTGCCTCGAGATGGGGCTGGCGGCGAGACTTCTGGAGCGCCCGGTCGGGGCGTGAGGCATCGGGAGAGGCTGAGGCATCGGGAGAGGCTGAGGCATCGGGAGAGGCTGAGGATGGCACAGGGCACCGTCAAGGACTACTTCATCGCCGAGCGAACGGGCTCGCTCCTGCTCGACGACCACACCGAGGTGGCGATCGACGCCGAGTCCACGGAGGGCTCGGGCATCCGGTACCTGCGGATCGGGCAGCGGGTGAACCTGGACGTGGCCGAGGAGAGCGGGAAGAAGATCGCCCGCAACCTTCGCATCGTCACCTTTTCCTAGGCGGGGAGGTCCGCGCCGGGCGGGCGGCCCTCGCCGCTCCCCGGCCCCGCCGCCGGGCTACCGCCTCCCTGAACGGTTTGCCGGGCCGGAACGCCGGAACGCTGGTGGCCGGGACGCGCACGGGTTCGTCCGCCCAGATGTTCCTCGCCACCCGCTTGGCCCGGGCCTTCCGGTGGAACGTGCCGAAGCCGGAGAGCACGACGGGCTCCCCGCGCGATACCGACGCGGTGATGGTCCGCATGAGGGCGTCCACCACCTCGGCCACCACCGGGGCCGGCTGCCGGGTCTTCGCCGAGACCTCCGCCACCAGATCGCGCTTGTTCACGTCGAACCTCCTCGGCTCGAGAGATGTCGAAGGCGTATGCGTTCGCCGCTTCGCCGGCGTTCATGATGCGTCATGACCGACGCGCCGCCACTCGCCGAGCGCTCGGC
>DASWCX010000060.1:0-1987 GCA_036395815.1 Actinomycetota bacterium
GCTCGGCGATGTTCACCGAGTCGGTCCGCATGTAGGTGATGAGCCCGACCTGGCCCTCGCCGGGGATGTTGATCCCCTCGTACAGCCGCTGGGCGATCTGCATGGTCTTGCGCGCCGAGAACCCGAGCTTGCGGGCGGCCTCCTGCTGAAGGGTGGAGGTGGTGAACGGCGGCGCCGGCGTCCGTTTGACCTCGCGCCGGCGGACCTCCTGCACCGCGTAGGCCGCGTTCCGCAGGGCCTCCACGTGCGCTTCGGCCTCCTCCTGGGTCGACAGGACCAGCCCCTTCTTGTCCGGCGAGGCGGCCAGCTTCTGCTCGCCGACCTGGTTCAGCCGAGCCAGGAAGGCGTGCTCGTCGCCGTCGGGGGAGAGCCGGGCGTCGACGCTCCAGTACTCCACTGGGACGAATGCGGCGATCTCCCGGTCCCGTTCGACGATCAGCCGGAGGGCCACGGACTGCACACGGCCTGCCGAGAGGTCCCACCGCTTCAGCCCCTTCTGGAGCAGGGGCGACAGCTCGTAGCCGACGATCCGGTCCAGGATCCTCCGGGCCTGCTGCGCGTTCACCAGGTCGAAGTCGATCCGCCGCGGCTGGCGGAAGGCCTCCTGAACGGCGTTGCGGGTGATCTCGGTGAAGGTGACCCGGTTCGCGGCCCGGGGATCGGCCCCGATGGACTCGGCCACGTGCCACGCGATGGCCTCGCCCTCACGGTCGAAGTCGGTGGCCAGCCAAAGTCCGGCGGCCTTCCCGAAGGCCTTCCGCAGCCGGGCGATGGTCTCCTTCTTCTCCTCCTGCACCTCGTACTCGGGCTGGAAGTTGTCCTCGAGGTCGACGCCCATGCGTTCCTTGGGCAGGTCCCGGACGTGACCCAGGCTGGCCGCCACCGAGTAGTCGGCGCCCAGATACCGCTCCAGGGTCTTCGCCTTGGTCGGCGACTCCACGATCACCAGTTGTTTCGCCATTCGATTTCTTTCGACTCTCTCCAGGGATTCCTACAGTCCTATGGTCCATTCGCTTCCGGCCGGCGCCACTGTACGGCACGTCGGCGACGGGACGGGGAGCGGGGAAAAGACACGAATCATTCGAATACTGCCACCCGGTGTCAACCGCGGCCGTTGCTAGTCTGTTCCCGACCCGACCCCGGAGGGCCCGTGGAGCACTTCATCACCCAGTTCATCCTTCGACACGGGTACGAGGCCGTGTTCGTGCTGATGGTGCTGGAGTCGGCCTGCGTCCCGATCCCCAGCGAGGTCACGATGCTGTTCGGGGGGGCCCTGGCGAACGCGACGTTCGTGTCGTCCTCGTTCGTGGGCGGTGGGCAGCACCTGAACTTCGTCCTGGTCGGGCTGGTCGGAGCGGTGGCGAACCTGGTCGGGTCCTGGATCGCCTACGGGGTGGGCCGGGCCGGAGGGCGACCGCTGATCGAACGGTGGGGCCGCTACGTCCTGCTTCGCCCGCACGAGCTGGACCGGGCGGAGGCGTGGTTCGCCGAGCATGGCGAGGCAGCCGTGTTCGTGTCCAGGCTCCTGCCGGTGGTCCGGACCTTCATCAGCCTCCCCGCCGGGGTGGCCGAGATGCCGGTGGGGAGGTTCTCGATCTACACCTTCGCCGGCTCCGTTCCCTGGACCTTCGCCCTGGCCGGGGTGGGCTACGCCGTCGGGAGCAGGTGGAAGACCGTCGAGCGGTACTTCCGGCCGGTCACCATCGCCTTCGCCGTGGCGCTGGTCGCCGCCATCGTCTGGTGGGTCGTGAATCGGTATCGGGACCGGCGCCGCGAGGAAGCCGCCGCCCCCTAGCCTATACCGCCGGCTATCCCGTCCGAGGATCCCTGGCGCTTCGGAGAATCGAGCTAGTCTCGGCCGGCCTGGATTAGGAGAAACAGGAACCCCAATGCGAGAACACCACGCCGAACCTGTACGCAAACGTGAGCCTGGGCTTCCATTCGGTTTCCCGATCAAGTCCCCAAGCCACGGCGTGGAGGATGCCCA
>DASWCX010000061.1:0-1560 GCA_036395815.1 Actinomycetota bacterium
CGGACGACCAACGCGGCCAGGACCTCCCGTGCTCCTTGGACCGGCCGCGCATCCTCAGGCCTGGCCACGATGGCCGACAGCGATCCGTCGAAGTCCAGGAGGATGCCCGCCTCCTCGGCCATGCCTCGGAGGCGACGGAGGCTAGCCGCCTTGCGCGCTGGCGTAATCGTTGCCGAGGTAGATCGCGACCTGGACCTTCTTCTCCACGTTCGTCGCGCTGGCCGGCAGGCGCGAGATCTTCACGTCGAGGCCCGAGAAGAAGTTCTCCGCCAGGGCCTCGGCCTCGATCCGGTCGTTGGCGTTCCGGTAGTAGATCGTGGTCACAGCGACCGGGGACGGCGCGTCGGTGACCTGCGCGGGGACGTAGCCGTACTTCTTCTCGAGCTGTGACGCCGTGGCGGCGGCGAGGCCCGTGACGCCGGCCCCGTTGAACACGCCGACGCGTACACCCACGATCTGGGGGCTGGGCCTACCCGACGGCGATGCCGAGGGGCTGGCACTCGGCGAGGGCGACGTCGTCGCCCCGCGGGGAGGAGGCGCCGCCGTCCCACCCTTGGGGAAGGCCTGGTCGATCAACACCACCCCTCCCACCACGAGGGCGACGATGAGGGCGAACCGAAGCGTGCTGGTGGCCAAGGAGAAGTAGAAGCTCCTGTCGCTCGGGGGTTCGTGCCTGCCGGACATCCTATCCCGTTCCTCTCGGGCCCGTTCCGGCGGGCCTAGTGCTCGAAGCCGAGCTGACGGGCGAAGCGCTTGCGCCGCCGGCTCTCCCGCAAGCGGCGCAGCCTGCGCACGAGCATGGGGTCGTAGGCCAGGGCCTCGGGCCGGTCGATCGCTCGGTTGAGGAGATGGTGATACCGGGCAAGGGAGAGCCCGAACCGTTCCCGGATCTGGCGCTCCTTGGGGCCGGGGTGCTTCCACCACGCGCGCTCGAAGTCGAGCACCTGGCGCAGGCGCGGTTCGAGCTCCGGGGCGGCCTCGGGGGGCGGGGCGCTCACGTCCGGAGGCTAGCAAGCCCGGCCGACGGTTCAAGCACCCCGGCCGAGCCCGCACTCAGGAAGCCAGGGCACGGACCTGGCGAAGGGCCACGGTCATGGCCGCCAGGTCGTTCGCGTCCTCCAGGGCCATCCCTCGCATGAACCTGGACAGGCGGTCGAACGCCTCCGACCGGCTGTCCAGGAACGCGGCTACGCCCTCCTCCACCGGGCGGTCTCCCGCATCCTCCAAGACCTTCTCCGCCACCAGGCGCCGAACCAGCAGCAGATCGTCCTGGATGGCCTGTACTGCCCATCGGTGCCACTTGCTCGGAGTCGGGAGCTCGGCCAGCCTTCCCTCCAGCCAGTCGATGAACAGCGACTCGCCGACCGCGAAGAAGGCCCGGGCCACCTGGGCAACGGGCCTGCCCGTTCGCTCGGCCACCACGATGACGTTCGGCCCGTGCACCAGGCCCGCCTGGAAGGCGTGCCGCCGGGCCGTCTCCTCCGCCACCCCCTGGTCGACCAGCCGCCACGCGTATCGCTCGCGCTCGTGGCGGGATGCCTCTGTGACGACGTCCGGCAA
>DASWCX010000062.1:0-3395 GCA_036395815.1 Actinomycetota bacterium
CGACGATGGCGAACGGCTGACGGAAGCGGCTGAGCGAGTCACGCAGGGGCCGGCGGAGGTGATGTCGCTCGACGACGTCTCCCTGCTGCCGCCGATCCCCCGGCCGCGGTCGGTCCGCGACTTCTACGCGTTCGAGGAGCACGTTCGGACGGCCCGGCAGCGCCGCGGGCTCGAGATGGACCCGGACTGGTACCGGCTGCCGGTGTTCTACTTCAGCAATCCGGCGGCGCTGGTCGGGGACGAGGCGGACATCCCCGTGCCGCCCGGGAGCCAGCAGCTCGACTTCGAGCTCGAGGTCGCGGCCATCGTGGGCAAGGGCGGCTCCGACCTCTCCCCGAAGGAGGCCGAACGCCATATCGCCGGGTACTGCGTGATGAACGACTGGAGCGCCCGCGATATCCAGCGCCGGGAGATGAAGCTGTCCATGGGACCGGTGAAGGGCAAGGACTTCGCCACCAGCCTCGGGCCCACGATGGTTACCCCGGACGAGCTTGAGCCGTTCCGCTCGGCGAGCGCGTTCGACCTCACGATGCGGGCCGTGGTGAACGGGAGGGAGTACAGCCGGGCCTCGCTGGCCGACATCTACTGGAGCTTCGGCGAGATGCTGGCCTACGCTTCGCGAGGCACGACCGTCGTTCCCGGCGACGTGATCGGGTCGGGCACGTGCGGGACCGGTTGCATCCTGGAGCTGTCCCTGGTGCACGGATCGGAGGCGTATCCATGGCTGAAGCCCGGAGACGAGGTCCTGTTGGAGGTCGAACGCCTGGGGCGGCTCACGAACCGGGTGGTGGAGGGGCGGCCGCTGTTGCCGCTGCGACCATGAGGCCGTCCGATGGCTGAGTCCCAGGCGGACGAGCTGGTCGAGCGGCTCGATGTCGTCCGGGCGAGGCTCGCTCGCCTGTCGGGCATGCCAGCCCCCCGGGCACTGACCGAGCCCGATCCTCGTACCGGCGAGCGGTGGGAATGGGGGCAGGTGTGGGCCCACGTCGCGGAGTTCCCCGCGTACTGGACGAACCAGATTCGCCTGGCCCTCGCCGCCGGAGGCGACGAGCCCGTTCCCTTCGGCCGGGTGTCGTCCGATCCGGATCGGGTGGACGCCATCGAACGCGAGCGGCACACGCCGCCGACCGAGCTGTGGGTCCGGGTGACTCCGGACCTGGACGTCGTTCGTGGGCTCATGCTCGGTTTGGACCAGCGAGGCTGGGGTCTCCGGGGCCGGCATTCGACGCTCGGGGTGATGAGCATGTCGAAGATCCTCGACGAGTTCGTCGTGGGGCATCTGGAGAGCCACGCGGGCCAGCTCGAGGGGCTGGTGGCCGCCGGCGAGCCCGAGTGAACGGGACGGCCGCGGTCTTCCTCGGCACCGGCCGGCCCTTCGAGCTTCGCGAATACCCGCTCCGCGATCCGGAGCCGGGCGGAATCCTGGCCCGGGTGATCACGGCGAACGTGTGCGGGAGCGACCTGCACATGTGGCGGGGCGAGCTGAACCTCGAACGGCTGAAGCTCCCGTTCCCCCTCGCCCTGGGGCACGAGGCCGTGGGCCAGGTCGAGCGGCTCGGTGCCGGGGTCACCACCGACTCCGCCGGGCTGCCGCTCGCGCCCGGCGACCGGATCAGCTGGCGGTATTTCACGCCGTGCGGCCGGTGTCCGGCCTGCCTGGCGGGGCAGACCCGGGCCTGCCCAGACAACCACCGGTTCATCTCTCGGGGCCGTTCGGCCGACGATCCTCCCCATTTCTTCGGAGCGTTCGGCACGCATCACCAGCTCCCGCCGGGCCAGGCCGTGTTTCGCGTGCCCGACGGCGTCGATGACTCGGCGGCCGCGGCGGCCAACTGCGCGCTGGCCGAGGTGGTCCAGGGGCTCCACGAGGTCGGCGTCCGACCGCGGGACAGCGTGGTGGTCCAGGGGGCGGGCGGGCTGGGGATCCACGCGGTGGCCGTGGCCTCCTCCATGGGCGCTCGGTCGGTGATCGTCCTCGACGGCGAGGCGGCGCGGCTCGAGCTGGCCCGAGGGTTCGGCGCCGACGTCGCCATCGACGTCTCCGGGCTCGACCCGGCGGCCCGGGTCCGTGCGGTGAACGAGGCGACGAACGGGTGGGGCGCGGACGTGGTTTGCGAGTTCGTCGGCCACGCCTCCGCGGTGGAGGAGGGTCTCCAGATGCTCGCCCCGGGCGGGCGCTATCTCGAGGTGGGGTGCGTGCACACCGGGACGTCGTTCGCGTTCGACCCCGCCTACCTCACCCTCCGCAATCGCTCCATGACCGGGCTCGTGTACTACGAGGCCTGGGCGCTGCAGGAGGCCCTGCGATTCCTGGAGCGGAACCGGGCCCGGTTTCCCTGGGACCGCCTGGGCGTAACGCCATACGCTCTGTCTCAGATCGACCGGGCGTTCGCCGAGGCGGACGCCCGAACGGTGCCCAGGGCGGCCCTGGTGATGGACTGATCGGGCCGACACAGGGGATGATGGGCGCCACACCCGCTGACCAGGAGGACGGATGAGCGAGAAGGTGGGGTTCTCACCTCGGGGCATGGCGTACATGGACGGCCGCTACCTGCCGTTCGAGGAAGCGAAGGTCTCCATCGCCACGCACGCCTTCAACTACGGCACGGGCTGCTTCGAGGGGATCCGTGGCTACTGGAACGCGGAGCGGGGCGAGATCTTCGTGGTGCGGCTCCTCGAGCACTTCCGCCGGATGGCCCGGTCCGCCCACATGCTCAGGATCGCCCTGCCGAAGAGCCCGGAGGAGCTCGCCGAGATCGGCCTCGAGCTGATCCGCCGGGGCGACTATCGCGAGGACGTGTACATCCGCCCCATCGCCTACAAGGCCTCGCCGGTGATCAAGGTCGGGTTGATCGGCCTGGAGGACGCGTTCTGCTGCTACACGGCCCCGATGGGCGCGTACCACGACATCGAAAAGGGACTGGCCGTCACGGTGTCGGGCTGGCGGCGGATCGACGACAACGTGATCCCCGCCCGGGGGAAGGTGACCGGCGGCTACGTGAACGCGGCCCTCGCCATCGCGGATGCCCAGCAGGGGGGGTACGACGAGGCCATCCTGCTCACCAGCGACGGGCACGTGTCGGAGGGAAGCTCCTGCAACATCTTCCTGGCCATGGAAGGGGCGCTGGTAACGCCCGCGGTCACCGACGACATCCTGGTCGGGATCACCAGGAGCGCCATCATCGAGCTCGCTCGCACCCTTGGGCTCGAGACGGTCGAACGGAAGGTCGACCGGACCGAGCTGTTCGTGGCCGACGAGATCTTCCTGGTCGGCACCGGCGTGCAGGTGGCTCCGGTGACGAGCGTGGACGGGCGGACGGTCGGCCACGGCAAGATCGGCGAGATCACCCGGTCCATACAGGACCTGTACCTCTCGGCCGTGCACGGCGAGGTCG
>DASWCX010000063.1:0-10061 GCA_036395815.1 Actinomycetota bacterium
TGGTCGGGGTCCGGCCTCGCGTGCCGATCCGCCGGGCCAGGACGTAGAACTCGCATCCCACGCACAGGCCGGTGGCGGCGGCCAGGAGCGCCAGGGCCGAGACCAGGAGGCCCAGCGACCAGGCGGTCACGTGGGCGTCGAAGCCCCAGTAGGCGATGGTGGCGGCGGCGACGAACATGAAGCCCAGGGTGTTGGCGAACCGAGGCGGGGCCGCCTCCTCCAGCTCGCGGGGTGGGCCGAACCGGATCACCCTCCGGGCCGCCCTGAACAGATAGGCGTACGGGTTCGTGGCGGGGCCGCCGAGCGAGGCTCCGGCCAGGACCACGGCGAGCACCGGCAGCGCCTGGGGCCAGCCGAGCACGAACCCGATCAATAGGGCCCCTCCGGTGATGGCCTGTCCCATCCTGGGCTGCCTGGGATCCACCAAGTTCCTCATCGGATCACCTCTTCGATGAGCTGGACCTCTGAATCCTATCTGTTTGATGGGAATTCGGGCAACCATCCGTTCGGGTCGCCAAACCCTACAGTTATGGCATGCCTGACGGCGCCACCACACGCCGCCCGATCGGGTGGCGCGCTCCGGATGCCGGCCCGGAGCAGGAGCCCCCGACCCCCCGGCGGGTCCTGGTCGAGGAGGCCCTCGTCGTCCTGGCGCTGTCGCTGCTCCCCAGCGCGGTCGACGCCCTATTCACCCTGTTTGAAGCGCCCGTGTCGAGGAGCGTCGCCGTCGCGGTGTACCCGTCGGTGGAGCTGGCCCGGCAACTCTCCGACATCGTGTTCTCGCTGGCCCCGGTGGCCCTGGTCCTGCACCTGGCCAAGCGGAACCGCGAGGACCTTCGTACCTTCGGCCTGAGCACGGCGACGCTGGGAGAGGACGTCGTGTGGGGGCTGGGCGCGGCGCTCGTGGTCTCGGCGGTGGGGCTCAGCCTGTACCTGGGGGCCATCGCCCTGAACGTGAACCGGTTCGTGGTTCCCGTCCCGCCGCTCGGGCACTGGTGGACGGTGCCGGTGCTGGTGCTGGGCTCGCTCCAGAACGCGGTGCTCGAAGAGGTGATCGTGGTCGGCTATCTGATCCGGCGGCTCGAGCAGATCGGCCTGGCATCGATGGCCGCGCTGGCAGCGAGCGCGGCGCTCCGCGGCTCCTACCACCTGTATC
Organism: Actinomycetota bacterium; assembly: GCA_036395815.1. Taxonomy (GTDB): domain Bacteria; phylum Actinomycetota; class UBA4738; order UBA4738; family UBA4738; genus DASWCX01. The sequence continues at coordinate 1,157 of DASWCX010000063.1, forward strand.
AGGGGTGGGGCGGCTTCACCGGGAACCTCCTGCTCGGCCTGTTCTTCGGCTGGATCTTCGTTCGAACTCGGCGGACCTGGCCGCTCATCACGGCGCACTTCGTGGTCGATTCGTTGGCTGGCATCGCCTACATAGCCTTCCGGGGTCACTGCGTGTGGAGCCTGTGCATCAGGTGAGGCTCTTTTCCGCTTGACAGCAGCCTCTGGCCGATGAAGAGTTCCCCCATTCCGGTCCATCCGGTCCTACGGAAAGGGAAGGGGGGGCGCCTATGAAGCTTCGATTCGCCACGGTGGTCGCGTCGGTGGCCACGGTGGTCCTGTCTGCGGGCCTGGTGCTGTCGGCCAGCCCGGCCGTCGCCGCCGGCTCCGATCCGAAGCCGATCCCGGGAGGGTTCGTTCCGTTCCCCGGCGCTCCGTTCATCCATGTGTTCGCCCCGGGGCCGGAGGAACTGGGCCTGATGGGGGAGGACGTCGAACCCAACACCATCACCGATTTCAACGGCTTCTCGGCGCTCACGTACATCGTCGGCACCGCCACCGACAGCGAGGGCAACAGCTACATCATGGGGACCGACATGCGCGTGTTCAGCGGCACCTACGTGTCCGAGGACGGATCGGTCCTGCATGGGACGTTCGGCTTCATATGAGTGGACCTCTACGACCCCAGTTCGGGGGACCAGGTTCACGACTTCAACGCCGACATCGCCGACTCGGGGCTGTTCTGGACCATCGCCATCCCCGACGGCGCGCTGACGGTCAGCAAGAACCTCAAGACTGCGCACCTCCACATGGAGGACGTCGACATCATCGACAGCTTCCAGTTCCTGGGGGAGAACGAGGTGCCGGCCACGGTCAGCTTCGACATCACGTGGACCGGCCAGGGGGCCCGGCACCACTACAAGCCCGGGTCCAGCGATCCGACCGACCCGACCTACTTCGACGGCAAGTTCCGGGAAGGCGTGGCCACCGGGACGTTCTCGGGCTCGAATGCGGATGGCTTCAGCTTCACCTCCGATGCCGGGGCGAGCTCCGCAGGAGTCTTCGCCGAGCTCGGCATCGAGCGCAACGGGTCGTTCCTGACCTAGCGACACCCTCGCGAAGCGGGGGGCCTCGAGCCCCCCGCGCGCGAGGCTCTATCCTCGCGGGTGATGGCCGAGGATCCCTTCGCCGGCAGGGCCGCGTTCTTCGTCGGCCACTACCAGGGGACGCGCGGGCGGCTTCGGTTGGAGCTGGTCCTCGAGCGACTCCTCGAAGCGCTTCCGCCCCCTCCGGCCCGGGTGCTCGACGCGGGCGGCGGCACGGGCGCGTTCGCCATCCCGCTGGCCGAGCGGGGGTACGACGTCACGATCCTCGACCAGTCCGAGGAGTGGCTCTCGGAGGCCGAGCGGGGGGCTGGGGAATCGGGGGCCCGGCTGCACGCCGTGCACGGGAACGTCGAGGACGCACCCGAGCTCACGCCGGGTCCCTTCGACGCCATCCTCTGCCACACGGTCCTGATCTACGCCGAGCGGCTCGCCGAGGTGCTCCGGGCGTTGCGAACGGTGGCATCGCCGGGCGCGGTGCTGTCGAGCCTGGAGAAGAACCGCCACGCGCTGGCGGTCCGCCCCGCTCGGGAGGGCGACTACGCCGAGGCCCTTCGGGTCATGGACGACCCCTGGGCCTCGGGCCGGCTGGGGGTCCGGAACCGGGCGCTCACCTCGGGCGAGCTTCGCGGCGCGATGGTGGCGACCGGATGGTTGCCGACGGGCTGGGCAGGGATCCGGGTCTTCTCGGACGGCGCGCCGGAAGTGGTGGACCCGGCAACCTTCGAGACCCTGCGCGAGCTGGACCGAGTGGCCGCCGTTCGGGAGCCGCATCGAAGGTTCGGACGGCTCCTTCACGTCATGGCCAGAGCCTGGGAGGCGGAGCCGCTGGCGGTCCTCCAGGAGCGCTCGTTCGAGCGGGCCACGCGAGGAACGCTCGGCTCGTGGCCGCCCGAACGTTCCCTGGTGCCGGAGCGATTGATCGAGTTCCTGGAACGAACGCGCTACGCGGCCCTGTCGACCACTCGCCCCGACGGGCGTCCCCACGCCACGATGGTCGCGCACTGCCTGCGGGACGGCCGGGTCTGGCTTCCCGCGGTGGCGAACGCGCAGCGGGTCAGGAACCTGATGGCCGAACCGTCGGCGTCCATGCTGTTCACCGAGGGGGAGGGCGACGACCACGTGGTGGTCCTCATGGAGGGCCAGGCGGCGGTCCACGCCGATCCGAAGCCCATCCTCGACGCCTGGTTGCGCAAGGCATGGTTCGAACGCCACGGAACCGAGTTGGACTGGGCGGGCGCGATAATCGAGTTGATCCCGACGAAGGTCCTGTCGTACGCCGCCCAGTGAGGAGGACGGGTTGCGCGAAGAGGTGCGGCTCACCAGGTACAGCCATGGCGCCGGTTGAGCGTGCAAGCTCGCTCCGAGCGACCTGGCCCAGGTCCTGGGCCGCTTGACCCCAACCGAATACCCGACCGAGCTGCTGGTCTCCCCGGCCACGGGGGACGACGCCGCCGTGTACGCGCTGCCCGGCGCGGACGGCCTGGCGTTGATCCAGACCGTCGACTTCTTCACGCCCATCGTCGACGATCCATTCGACTGGGGACGGATCGGCGCGGCGAACGCCTTCTCCGACGTCTACGCCATGGGAGGCCGGCCCGTGACGGCGATGAACCTGGTGGCCTGGCCGGTGCAGGAGCTGTCGCTCGATCTCCTGGCCCAGGTGCTGGAGGGGGGAGCCGCTGTGGCACGCGAGGCGGGGGCGACGATCGTGGGCGGCCATTCGATCCACGACCCGGAGCCGAAGTACGGCATGGCGGTCACGGGATTCGTCCAGGCCGATCGGGTGGTGCGCAACTCGACGATGCGTCCGGGCGACCGGCTGGTCCTGACCAAGCCGCTCGGGATCGGGATCGTCACCACCGCGGTGAAACGGGGCGAGGCCACCGAGAGCCAGATCCGGCGGGCGGTGGAGCTCATGACGACCCTGAATCGCGATGCGTCCGAGGCCATGGTCGAGGTGGGCGTGTCGGCCGCCACCGACGTGACCGGGTTCGGCCTCCTGGGGCACCTCCACATCGCCCTGGAGGCCTCGGGCGCGGCGGCCCGGATCGACGTCCCCGCGGTGCCGCTCCTCGAAGGCACCCTCGACCTGGCGGAGCGGAGCGTGGTTCCCTCCGGGACCCATTCGAACCGGTTGTTCGTCGCGCCCCACGTCGAATGGGGCGATCTGCCGAAGGCCGAGCAGCTCGTGCTGGCCGACGCCCAGACCTCGGGGGGACTCCTGATCTCGGTTCCGGAGGAGCGGGCGAAGGACCTGGACCGTGCCCTGCGCGAGCGAGGGGTGGAAGCCGTGGACATCGGCGCCGTCGAGGATGGTGAGCCCGGCCGGATCCGCGTCGAAGGCCGCCTGGCACCCTGACGGACCGACGCGCGCGGTTTCGCGCTGTGATCGGACGGGGTGGTAAATTCTATCTCGACGGTAGGAATACAGTCCCCGCTCGAGCCGTTCTCCGAGTCGACGTGCGAACAGAGTCCAAGACCGTGATCCGCATACCGGGGGCCATCCGTGACGCCATGATCGAGCTCGCGTTCGCGGAGCTGCCCAACGAGGCCTGCGGCCTCGTGGCCGGGCCCGACGGCAGCTTCGAGCGCTTCTACCCGATGACGAACGCCGACCACAGCTCGGTGACCTACCGCCTCGATCCGAAGGAGCAGATCCGGGTGTTCAACGAGATCGACGACGAGGGGTGGGGGCTGTCCGCCATCTTCCACTCGCACACGCACACGGAGGCGTATCCGTCGCCGACCGACCGGGTGCAGGCGTTCTATCCGGAGGCGTACTACCTGCTGGCGTCGCTGTCCGACCGGGACAACCCCGTGATCCGGGGGTTCACCATCCGCGACGGCGTGGTCGAGGAACAGGAGGTGAGGACGGCCAGATGACCGGGTTCGGCGGGTTCACCGAGGAGCAGGTGCTCCGATACTCGCGGCACATCATCCTGCCGAAGATCGGGGCGGCCGGGCAGCGAAAGCTGCTGGAGGCCCGGGTCCTGTGCGTTGGGGCCGGCGGCCTCGGGTCGCCGGCCGCCATGTACCTGGCCGCCGCCGGCGTCGGGACGCTCGGGATCGTCGACTTCGACAAGGTCGACCTGACGAACCTCCAGCGGCAGCTCCTGCACGACACCGACGACGTGGGCAGGCCGAAAGTAGACTCCGCGGCCGAGCGCCTGAACGGCATCAATCCCGACGTGAACGTGGTCAAGCACGACACGGTCTTGTCGTCGGACAATGCGTTCGACATCCTCGGGCGGTACGACCTCGTGGTGGACGGCAGCGACAACTTCCCCGTGCGGTACCTGGTGAACGACGCCACCCAGATGCTGGGCAAGCCGCTGGTGTACGGGTCGATCTTCCAGTTCGACGGCCAGGCCAGCGTGTTCCTGCCGGGCCAGGAGACCCCGTGCTACCGATGCCTGTTCCCCGAGCCCCCGCCGCCCGGGACCGTGCCGTCCTGCGCCGAGGGCGGGGTGTTCGGCGTGCTTCCCGGCATCATCGGTTCCATCCAGGCGGTCGAGGCCATCAAGCTGATCACCGGGGTGGGCGAGCCGCTGGTGGGCCGGCTGCTCCTGTTCGACGCGCTGGAGATGGACTTCACCACGGTGAAGCTTCGGTGGGACCCCGACTGCCCGGTGTGCGGGAAGAGCCCGACCGTGACCGAGCTCATCGACTACGACCAGTTCTGCGGGCTGGCCCCGGGCGAGGTTCCGTTGGAGGCCGAGCACGGCGTGTCCACCTCGACGTCCGCGGAGGCGTGATCCCATGGCCGTGAGGGTCAAGATCCCCACGATCCTGCGGACCCACGTCGGTGGCTCGCCCGAGGTGCAGGGGGAGGGCGACACGGTTCGCGACCTGCTCCATGACCTCGAGCGTCGCTACCCAGGCATCACCGGTCGCATCCTCACCGACGAGGGGCGCCTGCACCGGTTCGTCAACCTCTACGTGAACGACGAGGACGTCCGGTATCTCGGGTCGCTCGAGACCCAAGTGGGCGAAGGCGACACGGTCTCGATCCTCCCCGCCGTCGCCGGAGGCTGACCTCCGAATCTCCCCGATCGAATCGATGGCGCGCCCCCGGGCCGCTACGGCCCGTACGCGCGAAGGAAGCCGTCGGCGGCACCGAAGTACAGCATCCCGTTGACCACTGTGGGCGCGGACCATGCCGGCCCGCTCACGTCCGAACCGCTGTCCCACAGCGGGGTCCCGTTCGACGCGTCATAGGCGTGGTATTGGTTGCCGTATCCGTCGCCGAAGTAAACGACCCCGTTGGCCACGGTCGGCGATCCCTCCGGTGCGGTGGCGTCGACGCCCGCGGTCTGCTGCCAGGCAAGCTGGAGCGTGCAGTCGGACTGGACGGAGAAGGCCAGGAGCCCGTGCGTGTAGGTGCCGAAGCTCGAACCACTGGCCACGTACACCATGTTCTGCGCCGGCGAGTAGGCCGCCACGGTCTGTAGGGTCCCGTCGAGCTGGGACACGGTAACGGACTGCGCCGGGCCCGCTCCGATCGAGTCTCGATCGTAGAGGAACAGCACGCCCGACTTGTTCGGAGCGACGAGCTGGGCCGGGCATCCCGGAGCCTGGTACAGGGTGGGGGTGGTGCCGAAGTCGATGTCGCCGGCGACAAGGTTCGGCGAGTTCCAGTCGCGTACGCGGAGGTTGGGCGTCAGGCGCACCACGGCGTCGGCGTACGGCGGGTTCTCGGGAAAGGCGAGGGCGTTTCCCGTTGCCGCGTAGACGTCGTTGTTGGCCGGGTCGATCGACACACCGCCCGTCCCCCAGACCCCTCCTCCATAGGGCCCGTGGCGGCCGGTGACGAACCAGGACCCCAGCACCGTTGCGGTGGCGGCGTCGATCACCGTCACCCGCCCCCGGTACGGCGGCTGATCGCAGTAGCTGGCCACGGGGACGTAGAGCCTTCCCTGGTTCAGGGTGAGGCCGGACCACAGGTGCTCGTGCAGGACGTTCGCGCTCACCGTGACCGGCCACCCCGACGCGATGGCGCCGGTCGACAGGTCCAGGGCGTAGGCCTTGTCGTCCCCACCCGGAACGTACAGCCGGTTCGTGGACCGGTCGATGGTCACCGACCCGTCCACGCCATAGGGTCCGCCGCAGTTGTCGGTGGTTTCCTCGATGCCCACGAACCGCTTCCAGATCTGCTGGCCGGTGGATGCCCTGACCGCGAAGACGTAGCCGCTCTCGGCCCCGACGTAGACCACCTGGGTGGGGGTGCCACGGATCAGAACGCCGTCGGCCACCATCGCCTGGCTGACCGTGGTCGCGTTCACGTGGAACGACCAGAGGAGATGGAGCTGGCCGGCGTTGCCCACTCCGATGGTCGTCTCGGAGGGATTCTGGCCCGTTCGCTGGAGGTCGAACCCGAAGGTGGACCAGTCGACGCCGGTGGCGGCCCGCTGGGCCCGGGCCGGGCCCGCGGCGAGCAACGTCAGGACGAGGGCGAGGCCGGCTCCGGCCAGTCGAAGCGTGGTGCTCGGGGTGCGCATGTCAGGGTGGTCCTTCCTCGAAGGGAACGACGGGCCGGCCAAGGCTAGCGGTGGACCCCCCGAACGGCAAGAGCCAGGAGACCTACGACCTTCGCCGGGTTCGGTTTTCCTCCCGGGGCCCGGTGAGCTAGGCTACGGGGTAAGGGATCGAAAGACGGTACCCACGCCCGGTCGGTCGCGGGAGACTGAGTTCCTTCGAAGGAAGGACTTGGAATCGGGACGCTTGGTCGCCGCCCTTCGATCCCTTCTCTTTGGCCCGGGTCTGATCTCAGGCGCGCTTGCGAGGCGGGTCGAGGAAGGGGAGGTCGACCACCGTGGCGGGCACGGTTCCGCGCCGGGCCTCCACCGTCCATTCGATGCGAAGCCCGATGCCGGGATCGGCGAACTCCCTCGCCACCGAGGCCAGGGCGATGGCCTTCTTGAGGATCGGGCTCCACGCCGTGCTGGTGGCCCTCCCCACCTGGCGTTGCCCGGCGAAGACGGGAACGGGCTCTCGAGAGGTCATCGGCGACAGCGCCGGAGGAAGGTCCTGCGCGGCGAACGCCGCTTCGATCCCGTCCCACTCCGCCTCCAGGCCCACCAGCCTCCTGGCCGGGCCGCCCCTGTCTCGTTCGGCCTCCAGCGCCCGCTTGCCCACGAAGTCCGCGGCCTTGTCGAAGTCGACGAACCGGCCGAGGATCCCGAGCTCGAACGGCGAGTAGGCCTGCTCGGGGATGAGGGCCAGCCGTGAGCTGGTGTAGTCGACCTCCAGGAGGATGAGGCCCGCCTCGACCCGGGCGACGTCGAGGGCGAGCATTCCCGCCGGGCGGGCGCCGAAGGCCGAGCCGGCCTCCATGACCGTGTCCCACAGCCTCACCGCTTGGGCGGAGTCCACCCACAGCTCGTAGCCGAGGTCCCCCGTGTAGCCGGTCCGGCTCACGTCGACCTCGATGTCGTCCACCCGGGACGCCCTGCGCCGGAAATACTTGAGGTCGTCCCAGCGCTCCCCGGTGGCCGCCTCGACCACGGCCCGGGACAGCGGGCCCTGTACGGCAAGGGCCGCCACCGTCTCGGTGATCTCCTCGATCCGCACGTCGAGTCCGGCCGAGTTCATGGTGAACCACCGCAGCGATGGGTCGGCCGCCGTCCACCGGTAGGTGGCCTCGTCCAGGCGGGCCACGGTCCCGTCGTCGATCACCTTGCCCTCTTCGTCGCACCAGCACGTGTAGTAGACCTGGCCGACCTGGAGCTTCGAGGCGTCCCGGGTGATGATCCGGTCGATCAGGCGCACTGCGTCCGGGCCGGACACCAGGTACTTGTAGAGCGGCGTGACGTCGATCAGGGCGGCCGCTTCCCGGATGGCGTTGTACTCGATGTCGAGGTGGTCGGCGTAGGCGCTGGCCGCGAGGTAGCCGGCCCATTCGCGCCACTGCATCTTCCGGTTCAGCGGCGCGGTCCGCGGATGGAACGCCGTCCCGATGCTCATGGGCGGGAGGAATGTTACGTGGAGGCCCGGAGCCTGTCAGAGCCGTCTTTCCAGGCGGACATTTGGGCCGTGGGCCGGATTCGCTTGCCCACACCGCCGTCGAAGCCAAAGAATGAGGACCGGTCCGCGAAAGGGTGGCCCTGGCCAGCCCCGCGCGAATCTCGAGGGGGGAAGGAATGGGGCTGCGCGAACTGATGATGCTCGGCTACGGGGCCTGAGTTGTCGGTTGCTGCCCCGACCCGAAAGCCCAGGCGCCGACGACGGTGGGCCGTCACGGCCGGGGCGTTGGTCGTGGTCATCGGGGCGCCGCTGATCGTCTACCGCTCCGCCGGCCGCAGGGCCTACGCCCACGCCATCGAAGCCCTCGGCCGTGGCGACTGCAAGGGCGCCGTCCCCGAGCTCTCGCGGGTCATCGGCGCCTACCGGTTCGCCCCGGGGGTGCCCGTGGCGGACGCTCGAGAGGCCATCGACGAATGCCGGGTCATCTCCGACGGCGACGCGAAAGCACGTCGGGGAGACCTCCGCGGCGCCCTGTCCGGGTTCCGCGACCTGGTCGAGAAGCATCCGCGATCCGCCCTCGTCCCCTATGCGCGAAAGCGATGGGGTGAGGTGGGATCCCAGTGGGCCGCGAAGCTGGTGATCCTGGGGAACTTCAAGACGGCCATCGAAACGTACGAGGACCTGAGCGGCGCGTTCGCCGGCTCTGCTCTCGCTGCCGAGGCGAGGGATCGAGCAGCGAAGGCCTACATCCAACTGGCGGCCATGCGGGAGGCGAACACATCGAACGCCTTTCACTGGCAGGACGCCGTGGACGACTACAAGAAGGTACTGGAGGACTACGCCGAAACGGATGCGGCG
>DASWCX010000064.1:0-4267 GCA_036395815.1 Actinomycetota bacterium
CGGCGCCGGCCCCGGTGATGCTCCTCCGGCCATGCTCGCCCGATGATCCCTCAGCCTTCGGCCGGGCCACTCTCCCGGGGGCGGTTCAGCCACGTCCCGACCACCTTCGACATGCCCACGCGCTCCTCGCGGAACCCGAGCTCCTCGTAGAAACGGGCTTCCCGTTCGGTGAACAGGACCACATGATGGCCAGGGACGCGCGCCAGGAGGCGTTCGGCCATCGCCCGCCCGATCCCCCGGCGACGGTATGGGCTGAGTGTCCAGACGTCCACCAGGTACGCGTTGCAGACGCCGTCCGTCAGGAGCCGCGCCGTGCCCACGATCCGATCGCCGTCCCAAGCGAACACGACGAACCGTGAGGCTTCGAACGACCGCCGGAGCTCGTCCGGGGTTCGGCCGTTGTCGAACTGGTCGGCCGTGAGGTCCTCTTTCAGCCGCGCCCAGTCGACGTCCCGGGATTCCTCGGAATAACGCACGTCGGCCACCCCGCTACTCCGCAGCGATCTCCACCACGACCTTGATCGCTCCCTTGGCGCCCAGGTCCTCGAACGCCTCCTCGTAGTTGTCGAGGCCGTGGACCCGGTGGGTGATCAGCTTGCCGAGCCACCCGGGCCACCGGGCCTCGGCCAGCGCCAGGTCGCGGACCCCGGCCTCGAAGTGCTCCCGGTTCGCGTTCACCGTGCCGACCAGGACCTTGTTGCCCAGCACCAGGTCGAGGTTGAAGGCGTCGGAGGGAACCTCGGTGGTCCGCTGGCCCCCGGTCACGCTCGACAGCACCATCACGCCGTTCTTCCCCAGCAGGTGCCGGGCCCCATCGAACAGCAGCGGCGAGAAGCCGGTGGCCTCGAACACGAGGTCCGAGCGACCGAACTGCTGACCCGCCTGCTCGAATGGCGTCTGCTTCGTGCTGACGTACGTGGCCCCGATGGCCTCGACCAGCTCCGAGTTCAGGTACGGCGGCTCGTCCAGGCCGAAGCAGAGGACCTCGAGCCCGCGGTTCCGCAGCCCCATGGCGGCAAGTAACCCGATGGTCCCGGCGCCGAGGACCGCGGCCCGCCGGGGCTCCCAGACCTTGAGCCGGCGCTGGACCTCGAAGGCCTGGGTGACGCCCTTTTCGATCACGCTGGTCGGCTCGAGCAGCACGGCAACGTCGCGCAGGCCTTGCGGGATGTTGATCAGGTACCGCTCGTCCTCGACGTAGCGCTCGGTAAGGAACCCGTGCACGAGGCTGATGCCGTGCTCGAAGTACCGGTCGTCGGTGGTCATGTCCGGCATGTCGAGGAGGTCGTACAGGCTGGACCCGGCCCGGCGAACGCGGCAGACCACGTAATCGCCGGGGGCGAACCGGGTGACGGCCGGCCCGACCTCTTCGACCACCCCGAAGTTCTCATGCCCCTCGACCAGGAAGTCGAACCCGTCGGGGGCCGCGCCGTACTCGCCGGCGGCGATCTCCTTGTCGGTGCCGTCCAGCCCGCACCGGAGGAGCTTGACCAGGACGCCCTTTCCGTCGGGGATCTGGTCGAGGGACGGCTCGGACAGGTCGGCCAGGTGGATGCTGTCGGGCTTGCGCGGGTAAACGGCCACTGCCTTCATGGGATCGGCTCCTTTCGGGTTGGTGATCGCCCCAGATTGTCAAACCTGAGGACGACACGTTACGCGAGCACGGCCATCGGGCGAATTCGAGGCAGGAGTAACGGTGGCGTCCCATCGGCATACTGTTCGGCCATGACGTCGACCGACGCCGAACGCGACGAAGAACGCACCCGGCTCCAGGACCTCGGATGGAAGCGGTGGGGGCCCTACCTCAGCGAGCGGGCCTGGGGCACAGTCCGAGAGGACTACAGCGCCGGCGGGACGGCCTGGGAGTACCTGCCGCACGACCACGCCAGGTCCCGGGCCTACCGGTGGAACGAGGACGGGCTCGGCGGGATCTGCGACATCCGCCAGAACCTGTGCCTGGCGTTCGCGTTCTGGAACGGGCGCGACCCGATCCTGAAGGAGCGGATCTTCGGCCTCACCGGCAACGAGGGGAACCACGGCGAGGACGCCAAGGAGTACTGGTGGTACCTCGACTCCACGCCCACCCACTCGTGGATGCGGTGGCGATACTGGTACCCGCAGGCCGAGTTCCCGTACGCGCGCCTGGTCGATGAGAACCGCGCCCGGGGCCGCTTCGACCCGGAGTTCGAGCTGATCGACACCGGGGTGTTCGACCAGGACCGCTACTGGGACATCACCGTGGAATACGCGAAGGCCTCGCCGGAAGACGTCTGCGTCCGGATGGCCATCCGAAACGCCGGGCCGGAAGAGGCCACGATCGACGTCCTGCCCACGCTGTGGTTCCGCAACACGTGGTCGTGGGGGCTGGACGACCGCCGGCCCCAGCTCGCCGCCAAGGACGGCCGGATCATCGCCGAACACCACGAGCTGGGCCAGCGGGTGCTGGTCGGTGACGGCGGGCCCGACCTGCTGTTCTGCGAGAACGAGTCGAACGCGGACCGGCTGTGGGGTTCCCCCGGGCCGGGGTACCCGAAGGACGGCATCGGCGACCACGTCATCCGAGGGACCGGAACGGTCAACCCCGACGGGGTCGGCACGAAGGCCGCCCTCCGGTACCGGCTGGTTGTCCCGGCCGGGGAGACGGCTGAGATCCGCCTTCGGCTGTCCGACGGTGAGGAGGACCTTGCGGGGTCCTGGGAGCGTGCGATGGCGGCGCGGCAGGCAGAGGCGGACGAGTACTACGCGTCGCTGGCCCCAGGGGCCCACGCCGAGGAGGCCAAGGTCATGCGCCAGGCCTTCGCCGGGATGCTCTGGAGCAAGCAGTTCTACAACTACGACGTGGAGCGGTGGCTGGAGGGCGACCCCGCGCAGCCGCCTCCCCCCGAGAGCCGGAAGACCGGCCGCAACTCGAACTGGGCCCACCTCAACAACCGCGACGTGATCTCGATGCCCGACAAGTGGGAGTACCCGTGGTACGCGGCATGGGACCTGGCGTTCCACTGCGTGTCGCTGGCCCACGTCGACCCGGAGTTCGCGAAGCACCAGCTCGTGCTGATGTGCCGCGAGTGGTACATGCACCCGAACGGCCAGATCCCCGCGTACGAGTGGGCGTTCGGGGACGTGAACCCCCCGGTGCACGCGTGGGCGGCGCTGCGGGTGTTCGAGATCGACGGCTCGAAGGATTTCGAGTTCCTCGAGCGGATCATGCACAAGCTCCTGCTGAACTTCACGTGGTGGGTCAACCGGAAGGACAGCGAGGGGAACAACGTGTTCGAGGGCGGGTTCCTGGGGCTGGACAACATCGGGCCGATCGACCGGTCGGCCGCGCTGCCGGTGGCGGGACACCTCGAGCAGTCCGACGGCACCGCGTGGATGGCCATGTACTGCCTGAACCTGCTGGAGATGGCGTTCCTCCTGGCCGACCACGACGCGACCTATCAGGACCTGGCGGTCAAGTTCTTCGAGCACTTCGCGTTCATCGCCCAGGCCATGAACGACCAGGGGCTGTGGGACGAGGAGGACGGCTTCTACTACGACGTGCTGCACCTGGCAGGGGGCGACCACGTGCCGCTGCGGGTGCGGTCGATGGTAGGCCTGATCCCGCTGATCGCGGTGACCACGCTGGGCCGGGCGACCATGGCCCGGCTTCCCGAGTTCACCCGGCGGTTTAGGTGGTTCCTGGAGAACCGGACCCGCTACGCCGACGTCATCGGCCACGTCCACGTGCTGGGGGGCAACGAGGGGCGGCTGTTCTCGATCGTCGACCCCGACCGGCTCCAGCGGGTGCTGGACAGGATGCTGTCGGAGGACGAGTTCCTCTCCCCGCACGGGCTCCGATCGGTGTCGCGGTTCCATCGGGACCGCCCGTTCGAGATCGACCTGGGCGGGATGCGGGCCCGTGTCGACTACGAGCCGGGCGAGTCGACCTCCGGGCTGTTCGGCGGGAACTCGAACTGGCGGGGCCCGGTGTGGTTCCCCGTCAACTACCTGGTGATCGAGGCGCTGCTCAGATACCACCGGTACCTGGGAGAGGACCTCAAGGTCGAATTCCCGACCGGGTCGGGTCGCGAGCTTTCCCTGAGCGAGGTCGCCGCCGAGCTATCAGGCCGGCTGGTCTCGCTGTTCACCGCGGACGGAAGCGGGCGCCGGCCGGTGTTCGGATCGTACGAGAAGTTCCAGGCAGACCCCGCGTGGCACGACGTGATCCCGTTCCACGAGTATTTCCACGGGGACACGGGAGCGGGCCTGGGGGCGTCCCACCAGACGG